>DASWIV010000216.1:0-12109 GCA_036397475.1 bacterium | reverse complement strand
CGGATTTATCATGACCCTGTCCTGCCTTTATTGAGTAGGACAGGAGGTAGGGGAAAAGGTTTTAAACGGACAGATGCGGGATTAAAAACCACTGACAAACATAGTAGAATGATATATAATTCAACACTCCTAAGTCTTAACTTCAATTTATAATCAGTACCTTGGAGGAAAAATCGTGCGAAATGAAATATTGCTGGCAATTTTTTTTCTATTGATTTCATCATGCAGCGGGGGTGGCATGTCAAACCATATGCCTAAAAATCTTCAGGGTCTGGAAGGTACTTGGGATTTAAAACTGGATTATACTTGTACCGTGCCTACACCTGATGGCGAAGTACTGATTGAAAACTCATTTCCAGATCGAATAGAGATTCCTGATCCATATCATGTATATGATGGGACTGGAACTGAATTAGAGTGGACTTATGACGGTAATAGCCTGACAATACTGGACTGGATGGATTCAGGCTGGACAATTGGAAGCTGCGGCAATATCTCACAGGAAATTTGGTTTAATCTGTCAATGTCTATCTTGCCTAGCGCTACACACACAGATGTCGTTGCAATGGAAGACTTAATTCTGAATACATCTGATTGCGGAGATTTGAATGCTCAGTTGGAAGTTTTCGGCACATTGGACAAAAAATAATCAACAATAAAGCAATATATGCGTGGTTATAGAAATTGAAATTCATGCATTAAAAATATTATCCAATCTATACTCTCGATTGGAAATGCATGAAATTAGAATTACCCCCCATGGAGAAATAAATTGATTAATGAGGGTTCAGATGATAGCAAAACTATATATGATTGGATTCAGTTATTCGTCCCATTGCTTATTGCATCAGGTGGTTGGGGGATTATTAAATTATTGCTTGAAAACAGAAAGAGTGAAAAAGAATACAAAGATAAATTGGCTCGAAATATTTATTCACCAATGCATCACTCTTTGTACGAACTGATAGAAATAATAAATCAAATTAAAGGAATTGGAGTACAAGAATGTAAAAATAATCGTCATTTATTCGACAGAGTTTTTGGCAATGTATCTAAAATAAATAATTTACTTCAAGAGAATACTATATACTTTGAAGATAAAATAATTTCTACCATGATAAGAAATATAACGAATTTTCAGATAAATTATTCTCCATTTCTAGGCGTGGATACAAGTGTGGAACCATCTGATATTGTTCGGGAAAGGCACGGGAATAACGCTGTTATTAAATGGCATGTTTTGTTATCGTGTGTATTAGCATTGCAGGATAGTTCATATAAATTGGCAGCATGGATAATTAAAAATAAAAATATATCAAAATAATATTTACCCCGGGTGCCGGTTGTAAAATTCATCCATGGATTTTGCAGCCGTGATTAGAAATTTTATCAGTATTCAATCTCTTAACGGCTACAAAACTCGTGGACGAGTTTTATAGCCGGGTGCCCTCTACTAAATTCACAAGGCTTAAGGCGAGTGAATTTAGTAGAGGATATTTTACACCCCACTACATTGCCCCGACAATCATCCGCGCACTGACAACCATCGAAGCCTCCACTAAATCCTCTCTCTTATGGTCGCGGATTTACTGGAGGGCACCCGTTCTCCACCATTTCATCCCGCATTAATTTCCTTTAAATGAATACGTTGCCTTCACTTTCCGATGGTGCTAACATATTTGTACCCGGCTGTGCGGGTGATGAAAATTTGACTCCAACATTTACGCACACGGGAACCTGTTTAACGTCCGATGTGTCGAAGGCCACCCTTAGTCAACGGTCCGCTACGGCGGATCAGGTGGAATCCTGATTCGGACGAGGCGCAAGCCCCGACGCATGAGTCGGTCAGGATCCCACCTGTTTTGGACGGAGTCCAAAACAATAGTCACCCCGGTCGGGCTCTTTGTGTTATTATAGCCGTAAGGCTTTTTAAAATTTTTTCAAAATCTACGGGGTTTCTAAAAATGTCTATTAAAGAAGTAGTCTCCGCCGAATTTGACAGCGACGTGCTGGAAAATTCCTCCAGCCAGCCTGTCGTGGTCGATTTCTGGGCGCCATGGTGCGGTCCATGCCAGATGATCACTCCCATCATCGAGGAGCTTGATAAGGACTACGACGGCAAGATCGAATTTCGAAAACTCAACACCGACGAGAATCCTGACATCGCGAGCCGTTACAACGTGATGAGCATTCCAACTCTCATCCTCTTTAAAAACGGCACTGTGTCCGACCAGGTTGTCGGGGTTTCATCGAAAGCAGCGTTGAAAAAGAAATTCGACGAGCATATCGGTGACTAGTCGGCGGAAATGCAGGCATAATTGAAATTCAAGCCCCCGCCGGGGGCTTTATTTATATAAGTGAATGTTAAAAGAAACTGTCGCATATTTTGACCACGCATCGACCACCCCTGTACGGAAATCCGCGGCCGACGCGATGGAGGAATTCATCCGCGTCAGCTACGGGAATCCGTCGAGCCCGCATTACCTGGGACGTGTCACACGTAAGGCGATCGACAAGGCAAGGGACACTGTCGCCGAATGTATCGGGGCCAGATCAAGGGAAGTTATTTTCACAGGATCGGGATCGGAAGCGATTTTTCTGTCGGTTGTCGGAGCCGCGATCGGGAACCAGCATCGTGGAAAGCATGTGATTACTTCAACATTTGAGCATCACGCGACACTAGGCGCGTTTAAGTTTCTTGAAGAGCAGCTTGGGTTCGAGGTTAAGAGGGTAAGAATCGATCCACGTGGACTTATCAAAATGTCCGAGTTGGACGCGTCAATTCGTGACGACACGATTCTGATCTCGACAATGTTCGCGAACAATGAGATCGGCACGATGCAGAATATAACCGGATTCAAACAGATCATCGGCGATCGTGAAATTATCCTGCATTCAGACTGTGTCCAGGGATGGGGAAAGTTCGAGATGAACGTGAACGATTACCCTGTGGATATCGCCTGCGGGGCAGCTCATAAATTCGGCGGACCGAAAGGTGTCGGATTTTTATATATAAAAGATGGGATTCATGTCGAGAGCCTGCAGAAAGGATCGCATGAGTTTGGAATGAGGTCGGGGACTGAAAATGTAGCGGGAATTGTCGGAGCGGCTGTGGCGTTGGAAGAGGCGATATCGGAACTTGAATCGAATGAAGAAAAACTTGCGGATTACAGAAAACAGCTTGTCGAATTTTTGAGATCAATCGCGCCTGATTGTACTTTCAACGGGATTGAGGAGTACTCGTACCCGGGAACTTTGAACGTGACCATTCCGGGAGTGTCCGGAGAGATGATGGTTCTCGCGCTCGACAGGGAAGGGGTCGCGTGCTCGACCGGATCGGCGTGTACAACCGGAAGTGTCGGGCCGAGCCACGTGTTGACGTCGATGGGGCTTTCTCTGATCGATGCAACCAGCTCACTCAGGCTGAGTCTCGGATATACGACGACGCAGGAAGAGATCGATTATTTCAAATCGGTGTTTCCCGAAATATACGACCGGATAAAGCAGAGCTGACTAAATGAATTTCGATTACAAAAATAGATTGTCCGATGGCGCGAGGATTCTTGTCGCGATGTCCGGAGGTGTGGATTCGTCGGTGACCACGTACCTGCTTCAGCAAGCCGGATATGACATCACCGGAATTACGATGCACCTGGTTACGGAGGAATTCCGTCCGGTGTCGGGTGCCCAGACCGATGCGGATAAGGCGTGCTGTTCGCTGAGTATGGCGGAAGATGCAAGACGGGTATCGTCGGAGCTCGATTTTCCGTACTACGTATTAAACCTCGCGGAAGAATTTACCAAAGATGTCGTGATGCCATCAAGGGTGGCGTACTCACTCGGACGTACGCCCAATCCATGCATTCTGTGCAATCGACACATGAAATTCGATGTGCTGTTTGAACGGGCGGAAGCGCTCGGGTGCGATTTTGTCGCGACCGGCCACTACGCGAAAATCGGAGTGGATGAATCCGGGTATCATTTGTACAGGGGCCTGGACAGGGGAAAGGACCAGAGTTATTTTCTGGCTTATTTAACACAGGAAGAACTCGCGAAGACAATTTTTCCACTTGGGGAAATGGGAAAGGGAGAAGTCCGGAGAGTGGCATTTGATGCTGGATTGAAGGTCGCGGCACGTCCGGAAAGCCAGGATCTGTGCTTTTTCGCGAGCGGAGAGCCTCCGGATGAATGGCGGGACGGGATTGCATCCGCTGGAGGAGAAATTGTCACAACCCGTGGAGCGGTTATCGGTTCACACAGCGGTATCAGCGGATTTACGATTGGCCAGAGAAAAGGCCTACCGGGCGGGATGCCGGTGAAAATGTATGTGGTTGAGATCGATCCCGATGCGAACCGGATAGTTGTCGGCACAGAGGATGAGTTATTTTCAAGGGAATTCGAGATAGGCGATATTTCACTGGTGGCTGAAAAATTCGCGGATGAAGTATTTGAGATTCAGATCAGGTACAGGAGTAAGCCGGTCAAGGGGAAGGTGAAAATATTCAAAGATGGAAAAGGGAAGGTCGAATTGGTTGAGCCGGTACGTGCTGTCACTCCGGGACAGGCCGCGGTCTGGTATTCGGGCGATAAGGTTATTGGAGCGGCGACAATTGAGTCGGTTGTAAATCTTGAAAAATCCGGGGTGAACGGATGAGTGTCTGGGGTACGGACGACCTCCATTATTACAGTTCAACCAAGAAAATAAATCTCGACGATTTTACCCTGACCAGGGATACGAAAATTACTGTCCTGTCCGGGGCGGGAATATCTGCCGAGAGTGGGGTCCCGACATTCCGTGGCGAGGACGGTATCTGGAAAGACGCTGAAAAAATGCGCCTCGCGACACCGACAGGTTTCGCCACGCATCCCGATAAAGGCTGGGATTTTTACAATCTGCGCAGGATGAATATGGCTGGCGCAGAGCCTAATAACGCTCATAAGGTGCTGGCTGAACTGGAGAGACAGGGCTACGACGTCGTTGTCATAACTCAGAATATCGACCGGCTTCATCATGTGGCGGGAAGCAAAAGGGTGATCGAGCTTCATGGAACAATCTGGGAGATCAAATGCGGGAATCCAGGATGTTCACTGGAACCATTTGAAAACAAGGATGTCCCAATAAAAGGAATACCATTATTCTGCGACATATGTGGAACCCACCTGCGTCCGAATGTGGTGTTTTTTGAGGAAATGCTCGATCCTGTAAATGTTCAGAACGCGGAAATCAGGACAAGGGAAACCGACCTGTTCCTTGTCGTTGGTACAAGTGGAGTTGTTTACCCGGCTGCGGGATTCGCGCAGCTTGCAAGCGCTTCGGGAGCTGTAGTTATCGAGTTCAACCTGGAAAATACTCCGTTAAGCTTCTTCTGCGATAAGTCAGTGCTTGGACAATGCGGGATGTTGATCCCTCCAACTCTGAACAAACTGTCTCGCGGGGAATTCGTCTACGAATGCTAGATTCGTCAGGAACCTACCCATTTTTTCTCCTTGGACTGAGGAGAGTTCCCGAATACGCGAAATATATCGCGCGAGTATCGGCTGTCCTGGTAGTCGCGGCTTACATTGTCCCCCTCTTCCTGATCATTACGAATCTGGCGTGGAAGGACACGTTCATATTTATAGATCCGGTAAATATCGCGCCTAATGTAGTCTACGCATGGATAGCCGGGTCGGTTTATGCTGCCTGTTTTCTCATCCCATTTTTCGCGGTATATCCGAGTGAATTGTTTTTCAATTCGCAGTGGAGGGCGAACACGATCCTGCTGGTTTCGCCTTTATCTTCAAGAGCGCTGATATGGGGAAAATTCGGGCTGTTAATCGCTATCGGACTTCCAATATTCGGCTCGATAGTACTTCCACTTGGAATAATTTTTATGGTCTTTACGCATGCGCCACAGGGAACCTTGACGATCGGATTAACGGCGTTTTTTGTTTACTTCTGCTCATCGCTATTTCTGAGTACATTCTCCCGACGTTGGGAAGCGGTCCTGTTCTGGGTTTTCCTCGCTCCGGTAACCGGATATCTGATCGGCGTATTATTCCTCTTTTCTGAATTGATCAACGCGCTTCTTATGAAGATCTACATCTGGACAACGTCCAGATCCATGGCTCCATTTCTCCCTGCTCATGTGAATTTCCCGAACCTGCCGTTCTGGGCGTGGATGCTGATAATTGTGATCCTGACATTCTGGATACTTGTGTTCAAGGGAGCAAGAGAGATTGAAAGGCTGCGCTCCGGGCAAATACCACTTGGTAAAATGGCGAAGGTGTCGGAAGATCAGTTTCAATCGCGCCACCGAGCAAACTGGTACTGGAAGGACAGGGAGGTCAAAAAAGAAGTACCCGACGAAGAGAGTACGGCCCA
Source organism: bacterium (assembly GCA_036397475.1). Classification (GTDB taxonomy): domain Bacteria; phylum JAJVIF01; class JAJVIF01; order JAPKYR01; family JAPKYR01; genus DASWIV01. The sequence continues at coordinate 5,745 of DASWIV010000216.1, read as the reverse complement.
GGTCCATTACGTACCGGTTGATCTTTCGGACCGCAAAAAGACCTCCACAGATTACGTCTTCGATATCTGCATCTGGCTTATGTTTTTCGGGAAATATCCGGTCAAATGGCTGTCAAAGATATTTTTGAAGCCGCTGAGGTCAAACCCGATATTCATGAAAGGGACAAACAGGTTCTTGAAATTTATCGACGGAACATACGAGCCATCGATAGCGTTCAAGAATTTCATGGTCAGCCGCCTGTTCATGTACTGGTTTTTCTTCCTGTATCCTGTCGGATCGCAAATGTTCCTGCTAAATGGTTATACCCTTTATGCAAGTGGAAAGTCAGCTTTTTCGGAAGGCATATGGAAAATGATGCCCTGGCTGTCTTTTATCTGGCTGACAGGTGTGGCTGCATGGATGTTCTGGTCGATCATGACCATCATTAAAAATCACAGGGAAAAAATGGACTGGGAGTCCGTGATCCTGACTCCCACAGGTGGAAGTGATTTTATTAAAGGGACATTCGGCACTTTTGTGACCAATAATATTTTTCCGTACCTCGTGCATTCACTGTGGTTCCTTGTGCTGGCAATATTAGCCGGATTGCCGTTTATGAAGCAATGCGTCGCATTTGCGGCTGTAGCAATTATTTTTAATGCCGCGTACATCACATTTGGATTCGCAAGTGCTGCAATATCCGGGTGGATGATTGCAAATAGCAGGATACTGTCAATATTTAACGGGTTTGCATTTTCGGTTTTAATTATATGTTTCGCGATTTACGCAATCACTGTTATAAACTGGGGTTTAACCGGCAGCAATGCTGTCTTTGCCGGATATCCCCTATTACTGAGCACTTCAGCCGCGCTGTTTGCCATTTCATTCATTCTTATCGCCGCTGGAGGGGGCTGGTTTGATTCTTACGGCCGGGTTCCCCTTGAAAGAAAAATCGAGGAAGGCGAATAAGCTTGCCTTTTTCTCCTGCAATTTATTCCGAAAGTGACTATAATCACCCGACGATGTGCATCGCGCTATCCGCCTATGAAGCGATTTGAACAATTTCTGGTGAAGATCGGCATCGAGCCGAAAGATATGTCAGTTTACCGGCGTGCACTAACGCATCTTTCCGCAGCTGATAATTTCGGGGAATCGTACGAGAGGCTGGAATTTCTGGGTGACAGCGTGATCGGGATGATAATCTCCGATTTTCTTATCCGGGAATATCCGGAAAAGGGCGAAGGTGAACTCACAAGGATCAAGGCGACCGTGGTAAGCCGGGAAGTACTTGGAGAAAAAGCCCGATCCATGGGCGTCGACAGGCATCTCAGGGTTGATACGGCGCGGGTACGAAATGGCGGCGATGCTGAATTTTCGATCCTGTCGGATTGTTTCGAGGCTCTGACCGGAGCACTGCTGCTGGACCGCGGTTACATGGCGTGTAAAAAATTTGTCCTGATGCATCTGAAGGACGACTGCATCGCGATGAAAGACATCGAAGGTCCGACGGATTTCAAGTCGAAGCTGCAGGAAATCTGGCAGCAGGAATACAAGGAGCCGCCGGAATATCATGTGGTGCGGGAATCCGGACCGGATCATTCCAAGACCTTCTCAATAGAGGTCAGGTACAACGGGAAAAAACTCGGAATTGGCTCGGGAAAAAGCAAAAAAAAGGCCGAGCAGTCGGCGGCAGAAAACGCTCTGAAGAAATTGAATAAAAAAATTACGCGGAAAGAACGAAAGCGCGACTGAAGTAATACTTCGGAAAACGCCTGATAAAGCTTGATTCAGCGCGAGTATCGTTTAAAATACTTAGCTGTACATAAGAGGGAATACACGAAAGGGTGGATTTTGTGGAGTTACTCCTCAAGGAAATTACTATTGAAGGGTTCAAATCATTCAGGGACAGGACAACACTGAAATTTGACGGACCCTTCACAGCCATCGTTGGCCCGAACGGTAGCGGTAAATCAAACGTGGTGGACGCCATCAAGTGGGTGCTCGGTGACCCGTCGCCACGCTCGATCCGCGCGCAGAGCGGACTCGAAGCCATTTATAATCCCGGTGAGGAAAATGGCGGTACACCGGCGGGATTCGCGTCGGTTATTCTCAAGGTCGACAACACGGATTCGGAAATCCCCGACGAGCCGTCGGAATGGGAAATCGAACGGCGGTATTATCGATCGGGAGAAAGTGTCTATTCCCTGAACGGGAAAACTGCGCGACTGAAAGATGTCCGTGGGGTAATGTCGAGAAAAGGGTTCGGGCTTGGAAGTTTGTCTGTTGTCAGCCAGGGAGAAGTCGATGGATTTTTGTCGCTTGTCCCGACCGACAGGAGGCTTGTTTTTGAAGACCTCGCGAGAATCAGCGATTTCAAGGCGAATAAACGCAAGATTCTTGGCCAGCTCGATGACTGCGCGCGGAATATGGAAAGGTTGAGGGACCTTGTCGGTGAGTTGAATGTCAGGGCGGACGAATTGACCGGGCAGGCGAACGCGGCGAGACGCCATAACGAGCTGGTCGCCGAAGTAACGGATATCAAGGCGAAATTAGCTGCACAGGAATACATCCTCGCGCTCAGGAATATCGAAAGAAATGAAAAACTCCTGGAGGAAATCAGGGAAGAACTTGCGGACGCGAAAACCAGTGAAACCGATTGCGAGAAGAAAATTGTCGAGCTGAAAAAAGAACTGCATGATGCAAGAGAAGCTGTGCGCACCACACTTGAAGAGTGTGAGCGTGGACGCAGGGAGCTCGATCGCGCGGTCGGTGAGGAAAAACGCCTTCAGGAATCCGAAGGGCACTTATCCCGGTTGATCGAATCCCTGGAAGGAGAGATCAGCGAACGTGAAACCCGTCAGGGGAGATTGACAGAACGAAAGCGGGAACTTCTCGAGACTATCGGGAACGCCCGGAACGAAACCGAATCTGCGTCCAGATGGAAACTCCAGTACGATAATTACCTTAGCCGACTGATAGGGCGTACCAGGGCGTGGGAGCTTGCCCGAGAACGCCTGATGTCGAAGATCGAAAAACTCCAGGGCGAAGGGTCGCTGTTCCAGAAGGATGAAAAATTTTATCTCGACATGGCTAATGGAGTACAGGGCGAGATCGTTGGACTCGATCATAGGAAACTGGAAGTCCTGGAAGAACTCAAAAATAATGGAGTACGTGAGTTCGAGATCGCAGGGCAGCTTGACGACGTGACATCGAAGGCGTCGGAATTGAGAGTCGCCCAGGAAGAATTATCCGGAAATCTGAAACTGAAAAAAGATACTATTGGAAAGATAAAAGACGATCTGTCGAATGCGGAATCGTCCATTAGCCTCCTGACAAGGGAAAAGGAACTTCTCCGGGAACTGGAAGAATCAAGGGAAGGCTACGACGAGGGTGTGGTAACCCTTATGGAAGAGTCGGAAAATCTTTCCGGGGTACGGGGAATACTTGGCGAGTTGATCGAGGTCGATTCAGGCTATGAACGTACTGTCGAGATGCTTCTTGGTGAAAAACTCAAGTGGCTGGTAGTGGAAAAATTATCCGACGCAGCCAGTATCCTGCACAAAGCCCGCGAAGATGAACTTGGACGCCTAAAATGCATTGTTCTGGAATTGATCCCCGGTGGTGAATTCTCAAGTGGTGAAATAAATACTCACATCCGGGCCGATGGGGAAATTTCCAGGCTGACGGGATACCTCACATCGAATTTCGCCCGTGGCAATTCACTCGATGAAAATCTGGACCTGAAAAAAGTGACATTGATTTCCGACGGTACACTGTTCAGTCCGCCTGCCTATGTGTCTGGCGGAGAGAAATCGACAGACAACACCGGAATTCTCACGCGTCGCGCGAGACTGGTGGAGATAGGGAACGAAGTTATCAGGCTTGAGCTGGAAATGGCGAAGCTGTCGGAAGAGCATGAAATCATGTCAGGCGAAATCGAGAAACTTGATGCGGTCCATGAATCGAACGGTTTCGACCTGATAGAATACGAGAACAGGATAGAGAGAATAAAGGGAGATCAATCAAGGCTGGTTGAAAAAAGGACAGAGTTATCAGCTGAGATCGAAAAAATCGATTCATCACTTGAAGAGCAGAACGAAAAACATCGCTCCTGTCTTGAAAGCGCGAATCTTGCGAAGATCAGCTTCCAGACGATCGGTAAAATTCGAAGAGACACCGAAATCGCGCTTGAGCAACTGGGGAAACAACTTGAAGGCGCCGGAGGACGTATAGAAGATCTGCGTACCCGGCTCCAGAGGTGTCTTGTCATCGAAGCCAGCTACTCCGAAGAAGCCGACAGGGCTGAAAAGGAAATCAGCCGCATAGACGACGAATACAAATCCGACCTTGAGTTGATCGAGAAAAAGCGCGGACGTATTCAGCAGGCAAAAAATGACCTCAGGGCGAATTCGGATGAATACAGGCAGGCGTGCGAGAAGAGGGAAGAGCTTGAGAAGCTTGTTCCGGATTACGAAACGAAGGAACGGGAAGCGTCGGGAAAAATTACCGATTGCGAGAATCGAATAGCCAATGCGGAAAATTCACGCGACGAGGCTAGAGAAAAAGTAACCGAAACAAATGAGAGGGTGCACAACCAGGAAGTGAAGGTCGCGGAATTGAAGGGAAGCCTGTCGGGTCTTGAAAAGGGACTTGAGGAATTCCCCGATTTCGCGATGAAGATAAAGTCGGGCGAGGTTCAGGGGAAGGATATCCCGTCGCGGAAAGAACTGACCACTAAACTCGACGAGATCAATCTTGAAATGGATGAGATTGGTGAGGTTAACCCGCTTGCTATCGAGGAAGAGAAGCATGTGAGATTGCGCCTTGATGAACTTGCGCGTGAAAAGGACGACCTTGTCAAGGCTGAGGATGAATTGAGAAAAGCTCTTGAGGAAGTCGAGAAGGAATCTATCAAAGCGTTTGTGACGACTTTCGATGAAGCGAGAAATAAATTTGCCGACGTATTCGCCGAATTGTTCCCCGGCGGACAGGGACGCATCAGCCTGACAGATCCGGACTATCCACTGGAAAGCGGTATCGATGTGAAAGTGCGGTTCCCGGGTAAGGGCGAACTTGACCTGCTTCAATTTTCAGGTGGGGAGAGGGCGTTGATCGCGCTCGCGATGCTGTTCGCGATTCTGAAAGTGAAGCCCAGCAGCTTTACACTTCTCGACGAGGTCGAGGCGGCGCTTGATGATGTGAACACGACAAAATTCCTGGATTATTTGAACAGAGAATTCGATGAGCGCCAGTTCATCATGATCACGCACAACAAGATTTCGATGGAGAGAGCGAACAGGCTTTATGGTGTGACAATGCGCGGCGGCGGAGTCAGCCAGGTCGTGAGTGTGGATCTGAAAAAGCTGCAGGAGGAGGGAGTCGAAGAGGTATTGGGAACGGCGTGAGAGCGTCACAAGAATCGCTTTATATTTTCACCCGTATTTAATGTATACTAACCAGTTACCTGAGATTTGATCGGGTATGGGTGTATTTTAGAGAAATGGTATTAAATTTTTTCAGAAGAAAGAAAAAGGATGAGCCTGAAGAGACGGTAGAAACCGCTCAGGAAGCTCAGGCTCCTGTTGAAGAGGGAGCTGAGGAGACCGAGCGGCGGAAATCGTGGATGCAGAAGCTCAGGGACGGGCTTTCCAGTACACGCGATAAAGTATCCGGCAAAATCAACACGATAAAAGCGGCACGAGCGGGTATTGACGAGGACTTTTATGAGGATATACTCGAGGTCCTCCTCGAAACCGACATGGGAA
>DASWIV010000215.1:0-10970 GCA_036397475.1 bacterium | reverse complement strand
CGACAAGAAAAAAGTTGATGCAGCTTCCGCTGGACCCTTATCGGGGAAAACGGTAGTCCTGACAGGCACGCTACCTAATTATTCCCGCGATGAAATGAAGGAGATCCTTGAATCCGCCGGGGCAAAAGTATCGGGAAGTGTCTCGAATAAAACAGATTATTTATTGGCGGGAGAAAGTGCCGGAAGTAAACTCGGTAAAGCTGAAAAACTCGGTATTACTATCCTGGGCGAAAAAGAAATCCGGAAATTGCTCGGATTGTGAATTGCCTGTTTGCACTGGTCACTGACGCTTAACTCTAGTATTATTGATGTGTCTGCGATTCAAGCAGCGAGGGACATTTAATGAAAAAATTTCTTGCGATCATACCGTTAATACTCATATTGCTGATCTGCCCTGTTAGCGCACAGGACGAGAATGCTGATCCTGCAGCCGGAACCGTTGAAGGGACATGGATCACACAGTCAGGCAACATGCTGGAAATTACACAGAACGGCAACGACCTCTCCATGTATTTTCCCGTATACGCACGCACCATGCATGCTACGTGGGACGGGACCACGGTCGTGTACATCACGCATTACAATGATCCGGAAGTAGAGGATGTGTATATCAATGTCCCCGATGCGGATATTGAATTGTGCAGGCATTTTATCCGGCGCAATGAGCCACGGCACCGGTTTACCCTGTCCTTGTCCGGTGACGGGATGGTCCTGGAAGGAATCAAGGAAATAAACGTACTGAATGTCAACTATGAGATCGACGAAGCCGGAAATAGATTCGGCCACACCCCGACAATATACGAATGGGAGTATAAAGAGGATTACCAGTGGAGAAGAATTAACTGTGACTTCGGAAACCTGCCTGAACCGGGCGGGAATATTGTCCGGAAATACGAGCTTGTAGAAACATTGATGTCGCGTTTCGGACTCGCGGCGGAGTTCCACCTGGATGACTTCGACCTTCGTGACCGCGTTAAATTCAGCTACGCACAGGCATTTATCGATAATCAAACCGGTGAATACGTTCCACAATCAGACCTGGCCAACCATCCAAAGGCGGAAGAGCTCGATGGGTGGGTGTACTGGGATCCGGATAAAGGAATGTACATGGCTGAAATTTATCCCTATTCATTTTCATCCCATATCGCTCTCCTGTCAGGATTGTCACTGGTTTTCCACGAATTGAACGCCTGTGAAGCCAGCGAGGAAATAATCGACGTACCCACAACCGAAATGCAGGTAGCGGCGGTGAATTACGTATGGCAGCACCGGCAGGCGCTTTGCGCGCTCGATGAAGAGGAATTCAGCCGGCATATCGATGTCCTTTCAAGGGCGCTGGAATACAGGGCGTTGAACGAACAGTAGTGACTATGAGTGATATCGATCTGAGTTTCATCACGGTCAACTACAGAACTCCGGATCTGGTAAATCTCCTTATATCCTCCATAAAAGAAAATCCGCCGCATTACAGCTATGAAATTATAGCCGTGGATAATGACAGCGGTGACGATTCCATCCGGCTTATTTCCCAGGCGCATCCCGACGTTCGTTTGATCGCCAACTCAAGGAACACAGGATTCGGGGCCGGCAATAATCTTGCCGCAAGGGAAGCTTCCGGACGGATCCTTGTCATCATCAATTCCGATTGTCAGATCGACATGGAATCTTTCTCAAATGCCGTAGCCTACCTGGACCAACATGAAAATATCGGGATCCTTGGCCTTAAGGTTATACGTCCGGATGGCGTAACTGAACAAACGGCGCGCGGCTTTCCCGACCCTTCAACCGGACTGTTCGGACGGTCGACATTTCTCGGGAAAATTGCCCAGAGAACGAAACTGGGTAAGTCGGGCATCGCGAAAAAAAACCTGCTCGTAGACCCCGGAAAAAAAGAGCCTTACGAAGTCGATTGGGTCGCGGGAACCGCTATGCTTATCAGGCGGGAGTGCTGGGACAAACTTGGAGGATTCGACGAGGATTATTTCATGTACTGGGAAGATGCGGACATTTGTTATCGCGCAAAGAACGAAGGATACATTTCGGTTTATTATCCCAAAGCCTCGGTCACGCACCGTCCCGGCAGCTCCGCTGAAAAAAGCCGGATTCCCACTATCAGGTATTTCCATGCGTCTGCATATACTTATGTCGCGAAAAATATCTCGCCCGGACCGTCGTTCCTCAGATTTTTCGCGTGGTGCGCTCTCAGGCTCAGGGCGACAATCCTGATCGCCAGGGCCCGAATCGCCGGATAATGCCTTCATGGAGCTGATCTTAAATCTCTGCATGCCAGACAGAAGTGCTCAGATCCTCCTTAATTGGTACGCTTCCCATTGTTTTACTTGGGATTGCAATCGTGGTATTAATTATCTCCGTTTTCGTGAACTGGAAAATCAATCGAGTCCAGAATCAGCTGAGGGAACTCGGAAAAGATTACTACGAGCGGGAAAAATTGATCGTGGACAAGTATAAATCGGGTAAGTTAACTGAATATGAATACAGGCGGGAACATAACAGGTTAGTTTCTGAAATGAAGGAAGAATCGAGAAAATTCACCGACTGAATCTGCAGAAAATTACCCATATATCCTAATATGACGGAAAGCGTTGAAAATCCACTCGACAAAATGAAAGCGTCGTTCATCACCGTCGGATGCCGTGCTAACCAGGCTGACACAGCCAGGATGCTGTCCAGCTTGCCGTTAAATATCGAAGCTGTGGATTATAACTCTCCCGATTGCGATATTGTCTTCATAAATACATGTACCGTCACATCCCAGGCTGATGCCGATGGCAGAAACCTTGTTCGCAGGGCAAGGAAAAAACACCCGCAATCCAGGATTGTCGTTACCGGATGCTCAGCCAGTGTGGACCCGGCACCATGGGAAAAAATGCCGGAAGTCGATCACGTTATTAGCCTTGCTGAACGGGACGATCTTGCATCGTGGCTTCACGCCCCGGGAATCGGCACCGAACATATCATTGATCCCGAAGAAACCGGAGTCGCCGGTCCTACCCCCTTATCCGGACATAAATCACGCCCGTTCGTAAAAATTCAGGACGGCTGTACCCGTGGGTGCACGTACTGCATTGTCCCAAAAGCCCGTGGGGGAGAACGCTCGAGAAAGCTTGAGCTTATTCTCGACGATATTTACCGGCTTGTCGACGCTGGCTATCCCGAGATAGTCCTGACCGGTGTTCACCTGGGAAGATGGGGATGGGACCATGACATGGATTTCAGGGACCTGATCTCATCGCTGGATAAAATCCCATCCGGGTCCAGGATCAGGTTCAGCTCAATCGAGCCGATGGATCTGGATCGTGATCTGGTAAAGGAAATAATCAGCCACCCCAAAGTTTGTCCTCATCTGCATATTCCCCTGCAGTCGGGAGATAATGAGATTCTTCGCAGGATGGCGAGAGCTCACAATGTAAAGCATTACGAAGAAATTGTCCGGGCTGCGATCGAGACTAATCCCGACATCGCGATCGGGACGGATATAATGGTTGGATTTCCGGGAGAAAATGATGAGTTGTATAAAAACTCATTCAATTTCGTTAAGTCTATCCCGTTTTCCTACCTGCATGTTTTCAGGTATTCTCCGAGGAAAAATACCCCGGCTGCGTCCATGCCAGGACGTGCCGACGGGGTTGATGTCAAAAATCGGATGAAGGACTTTAAGAGGCTTGATAAGGATTTAAGAAAAGCATACAAGCAACGTTTCCATGGGCAGGTACTTCCCTGCCTGATCGAGATCCCGACGGAAAATGACACCAGGATCAACGCCTTATCCGATAACTATATAAGACTTGAACTCTCTGAAAGCCGCTTAAACAGCGGGATTGGTAAAATTTTACCCCTCAGAATTGATACTAATAATGTTAGAAATGGAACAGAATTCCCTCGAGGAATTGTAATAAATAATAGCTGATTTTTACTTCCATTTTTAACTTGTGAAGGAATCCTCAATGATTCGCAGTTTTAAAATATATGTGAATCAGGCGGTTCTGTACTGCATTTTCCTGCCTTATGGTGGAAAAGAAAAGCCTGTTACCTTTGATGACGTCAAGTACGAGCTTCAGAAAATCGGCCTTGAAAAATACGACAGGAAACCACTCATTGATGCACTCGATACCAACGAACCGTGTACTGTAAAAATCACGGAAGATATTGAAGGCAAGGTACGTGGAGCCTGCTGGATCGAGGCCAGGGACGATGACAGCATAATGCTGAATATGGCTGCTCCTCTTGGAAAAGAAAATTTTGTAAGCGAGAACGATATCAGGGCTGAGATCCATATTGCAGGTTTTGGACAGTTCTATATTTTTACGGATGTAATCAGGCGGCACCTGCAGTCACAGGGAAAGGACAGAGCCTTCACAACGTTCAAATGCGCTGAACGCAGGGACTCGAATATCGAGGTCACTATTGCACAGGATAGAAAAACCGCATACATCGATTATCATCCGCCGTATGGTGGCAAGTTCCTGACTGTCGAGGATATGGAGAAAATATTACTTAAGCACGAAGTCGTTTACGGTGTAAGATCAGAAAAACTACAGAAACTCGCAAATGCCATAGAGCCAAATTTACAGATGAGGATCGCGACAGCATCCGATCCTGTCGATGGCGAGGATGGTAAGATAAATTACCTGTTCGATGCATTCGGAGAGGAAGTTGGCCCAAGTATTGATGAAAAAGATTACGCGGATTTCAAGGACCTGAATTTATTCAAAAATGTGGAGAAAGGCGCTCCACTGGTTGAGATTATTCCTCCTACCACCGGGATTCAAGGCACTGATGTAACAGGAAAACCAATTCCGGCGAAACCAGGGAAGGAAGTAAAGTCACCACTGGGTAAAGGAACGACCTTATCGCCCGGAAATCCGAATTTACTTATTGCAGATATCAAGGGATTGCCACGGCTCGTTGGCGGCAAAATCGTCATCGAAGAAGTACTGACAGTGGATTCGGTCGATTATTCGACCGGGAATGTCGAATTTGTAGGAAATGTAATAGTGCGTGGAACCATCAAGACAGGATTTACCGTAAAAGCCGAGGGGGATGTCACCTGCCAGGAATATGTCGATGGCGGAAACATTATCGCTGGCGGATCCATATTCCTGAAACGCGGTATTAAGGGACAGGGAAAGAGCAGGCTCTCGGCCGGCAAGGACATTATTGCAAAATTCATTGAAGGTGCCAGTCTCGAAGCTGAGGAATCTGTGATTGTGGATGAAGCGCTGATTCATTCCAATACTTCAGCAGGCGAGCGCATCGTAGTGTCGGGAACCAAGGGCAGTATTTTCGGAGGGACCGTAAAAGCCGGCAATCTCGTTAAAGCCACATTCATTGGATCTGAAATGGCAGTTCAGACAAAAATAAAAGTCGGAGTCAATCCGCACCTGCTGAATGAACTGGAAGATAACAGGACAACCATCAAAAAGAAAAAATCGGACTACGAGAAAGCATCAAGAAATCACGTCGCATTAGGAGCCATGAAATCGAAGTCCGGACTGAGTGCGGACAAAGAAGAGTTGTATTCAACACTTTATGCGATAACCGAACAACTCCGGAGCGACATCGAAACAATCGCGTCAACTATCGCGTCACTTGAAGAAGATCTTCAGCGATGCTCCGAAGGAAGGATTGAAGCGGTAAAAACAATTTACCCGGGAGTAACACTGACCATCAAAACCGCGTCACGCCCGATTAAGTCCATATTCCACCAGGCTATCTTCATTAAAGAAGGCCCCGATGTGGTCCTGATCGGCGATTTGGCTGAGCCGGATTTTGAATCGGAAACAGGTGGCGGCGATGAACAAGCCCCTGTCGACGAAAATTAGGCAAAAAAAAAGCGCCAGCGGCGCTTATTAATTTCTAACCTACTGAAAAATCAATCCCATCACTGTCGCCGTTATCTTTCTTAACTTTAACAGCAGCTTCATCGGTGCTTTCAGACGGCTCGGTTGCCGGTTCTTCCGCTACGGCGGACATCTCTTCGGAAACGCCGTCCCCGTCATCGCTGTAGTCAGCCAGTTCGTAATCGTCAGATCGCTGATACCAGTCCAATTTTTCGAGTTTACTGGTGACAACCCGCGACAGCTTATGCTCTTTCATCGAGTCGATATGGGAATTGGTTTTGCGAAGTCTCGCTTCAAGGTTACGTCTTTCGTCAATCTCCGACTTGATTTCACGTCTAAGGATCTCAAGATTATTCTGAAGTCCAAGAAGCTGCTTTTTAAGCCCATCCGATTTTTTAACTTCGGATTCGGCTCTCTCGTTGTTGATTTTTATTTCGCGACGGAGCCGGCCAGCGTCCAGCTGCGCCTGCTTGAATTCTTCATCCAGTTTGGAAATCTCGTCGTCCAGCTTCCGGGTTTCTTCCTCCAGGGCTTTATTCTCTTCCTCGAGCCTGGCGATTTCCTCCCGGATGGTTTTATTCTCTTCCAGCTTTTCCTCTTTGCCGCGGATAGCGGAGCTTAGCTGGCTTTCCAGCATCGCGATCTCACGCGTCAATCTGATTCTTTCCTTTTCAAGCTGGCGTTGGTCCATGCTGATTCACCCGAAAATAATTCTGAATCCTTAACCGGAGGAATTTATTTGTTATAAAACCGTGCGAAGAAATGAGATTCGTACTCGGCTTTAATTTTTTGAGCCCTGTTCAGCGCGAACTGAATTTTATCGCGGGCGATTTTCTCAACCTTGAGCTTGTCTTTTTCGCCTTCGATAATTTTCTCAACCTGGGCGATCTGCTCTTCAAATCCGATGCGTTCCGCCTCGGCATCGTCGGCAGTCCGATGCGTCCTGGACTCTTCTTTCTTCAGGTCCGTAATTTCAAGACGGCTCTTGAAATTCTGGTTTTCCTTGCGGTCCAGACGCTCGTTGAGCTCTTCAATATCCTTCTTGATATTGATTTTCTTGACCCTCAGACGCTGAAGAGTTTCCTTGTGCTCGATGACTTCCTTAGACTGGTCCCATTTCTCCTGCTCACTGTTATCTTTCTGAGCAGTAAGGGTACGCAGTTTATCGCGAAGTCTGTCGACTTCTTCCTCAGTAGCGCCACCCTCGAGTTCATCACTGTCCCCGGGCATGGCGGAGGGTTGCGGTATGGACGCCGATGGTGGAGCTGCAACTTTAACAGTTCGCTCAGCACGGGTCTGCCGCGTTAATTTATCCTTGAGCTTCTGGTTCTCCTGCTCAAGTTTCCGGTTCTTTTGGCGCTCAATTTCCAGTTTCAGGTTGAGCTCCCGGATCTCTTTTTCGAGTTCCGAAACCCGATCTTCACTCATTAACCAGGAAACCTCCTGTTGGCTTCGTAGGGGGCATGTTACCACAACTTAATCCGGTTTGCCTAGACATTTTCTCATTTGTTGCAAACTTTAGTTAATATCATTATTTTTCCGGTTTTCAAGGGTTCCCCTCAACCTGGATTCTTCCTTCTCCAGTACCAGCACCCGCCCCAGTAATTCAGCTATAACCCCTGTGCCGACATCCGTGTCGCTATCTATTTCAGCATGGTGTATTTTCCACAGAAGGCTTTCGGTCAGCAGGTCCTGCAACTCTTCCCGGGACTTACCGAGAGATTCCTGTACGGCAATCCTGTCGCGCAGGTGAAGCCTCAGAGATTCGCGAAGTGTATCGACATCGCTCTCCAGGTCCGCGATCTTTTTTTCCAGCGCCGGGATCTCCGCATCCGTTCCTTCATCAGCCACATCGTGCGCTTCCCGGACCTTCTTCCGCTTCTCCAGTATTAATTCCTGGAGTTCCAGGCGCTGCTTCTTTCTTGAAAGAACAATCGCTTTTCCCTTATCCAGTATTTTCAGGAACCTGGATCGCTGAATTCTGGCTTTGATCTCTTCTTCCTTCGCGGCATCGAGTTGTACCTCCAGCTCTTTATGCTTTTCCAGAAGGCTTTCATACGTTTCTCCCCCACCCAGCCGTATGCTCGACAACTTGCGGATGCCGTTAGCAAACCGTTTGCCAATGCCACGTTTATCCTCATCTTTCGCCTGAGGGTGTATTAGCTGTTCCGGATTTTCGCCGGATGGAATTTCAGGTGTCTCCCGGGTCACGAAGGGTCCTTACCCAACCGAATGCAACGGTCAGCTTTCTTTACCTTCCCCGCGAACCTCGAGTTCCCCTTTGAGGGCCTGCATTTGCTCTTCCAAAAGGGAGATTTTCTTATTTAATTCCTCTATAGGGAGTCTGCTGATTTCAGGTTCATCCTGTATGGGAGCCTTCCTGAACTGATGGGGAACGAACCGCGCTACACCTTCCAGATTCCCTATCCTGTCCCTCAGCCTTACAGTCAGAATTCCCGACGCGTTCAGGGAAAAATCCAGCTCAAGCTCAGCCTTGCCATCTTCTCGCAGCTTGATGTTGTTAATCCCGATCTCTCCCACATACAGGTTTTTATCGGCCGATTCATTGTCGCCTTCAATTATTTTAATTCTGACCTTATCGATATCGGCAAGTGGAGCGACAAACTGCTTGATTTCATTCAGCGGGGGAATCGCGCCCTTGCCAATGAATACCCGGTATTTATTCCGTGGAAGGCCGATACCGATCGAGCTTGAAATTCGGCGGACCACCTTCGCCTCTGTCTGCGACGAGCGCGCCCGGTCCTCCTTCTCGGGAGCCCTTGGTAAAGGTGGTGGCGCGCTTGTATCGTCCGCTTCAAGCGAAGATGCTAACTCACCGGTATTTTCGTCGTGTGAAGATACAGGCTCATCGCCGGTATCGGATGATTTTCCAGCTTCAATCTCCAAATCCAGATTCCTTTTTGCCCCGGATCGCCGAAAGTAAAATTCAGGTGATTTAATTGTAGCAGAATCCGGATAGTTATCAAATATGATATTCAGGATGTAAAAAATATAATCAGGGATATGATAAAACTTGAGCCGATAAGGCTCAGAGCGGCACGGATACGTTTGCCATCCGGCGCCAGGAACCGCGATAATCCCAGGGCGGCAGGGACAAAACCAAGGCCCATCAGTCCTGAAAATAACAGGCTCGCGACTACCATAACCGGATAAATGGCGATTGATTTCAGAAAGAGGATATAAAACGGGTCTGTTGAGAAAGTAAAGATGAGATTTATAAGGATGACTGAGATACCGTAGAGGAGCCAGAAGATGGCGACTTTGGTCCAGAGCGGGTATTGTGGAACAGATTCAGATTCAGAGGGATCTGTTGATCTCAAGGCGAGTAATATATCTTTTTTCGCGTGATACCGCTGATTAATTAGGACAGCACGCGAAATGACCCTTTCATTCTGAATAGTCTGATCAATGGAAAACACTAAATCAGTTGAATGCTGATCTGACTCTTCAAGGTTCTGCTCATACATCAGTTTGTCAAAATCCACCTTGACCATGTCCGTCGAAGTAATTTCGGAAGTACAACCTACTGTGTATATTGCAATGACACTGCCTGTAATTTGCGGGGAGTACCTGAACTCATTTGTGTCTGACTCCAGGTTATAACTCAAAACCAGCCCGTTGCCTTCCAGCTCTCCCTGTACTCCATCCAGATAAATAGTAGATTCCGTCACGTTCTTGATAATGATGTTTGATTGTGAGCTCTCGCTGAGATAATTCATTGCAGGGAACTGGCTGCCGCGTTCATGTGGGATCTGCTGAGCACGACTGGCATCAATTCCTTTCATGGGCACTTCACTTGTAGCTATAAATGGCCAGAATGGGATTTGAAATAGTCCCTCAATGATCTGCCTGTCATCTTCAAATTCAAGTTGCGTTATCTCCTCATCGCGCACTTCACCAATAATTGAATCCTCCAGGTCCTGAACGTAATTGTTCACGAACAATAACAGCGGCTCATTTTTCGCTTCTAGGATCTCATAAGACCCTTGTGAAACCGGATCCGGCAATAAGGATGGAATGAATCCATCTGAATTATAATAAAATAGAAAATATGTTGATTCGATAAATTGATGGACAAGAAATCCATCTTCCTGTTTCTCAATGACCACGACTTCAAGAGTTGAAGGAATATTCCAGTCAGCATTTGCCGGCGATGCCGCAAAATAAACAGCCAGAACACAAATAATTCCCGCTACATATCTCACGCGGGAATGTTACCACATTAACTTTAATTTTTGATTACACTGGCGATATATCAAGAGTTCCGCCAGGCTCGAACGATTCCGGCGTACTTCCCGATACCAGCTCGATAACCTGTTTTGCCCCCTTGACAGCGCCGACAAGTTTACCGGGAGCAAGGTCTTTCACCAGTTTCACGATCCTGAATTCGTCATCGAGGAATATAGCGTCGATCGCGAACCGCATGAAGAACATATGTATGGAATTGCAGTTTGTGATCAGCAAACCCTCGCCCGGCGGGGGTGGAGGCGACGCCATCAGGCCGCGAAACCGTGTCCAGAAAGTAGAGGCGACCCTGCAAGTGATAGAGTCGCCTTCGCTTGATTGCAATTTAACGATGTTATCGCACATGGCGAATTGTTAACCCGATTACGTCTTGTCGCTGAGCTGTTCAATTACAGCGATACCGGCGGGACCGAGAAGCACGATCAGCAGTGCCGGCAATACGAAGAATACCAGCACAAAACTCATCTTAAGAGGCGCTTTCATGGCCGTTTCCTCGGCTCTCTGGCGCCTCTTCAGCCTCATCTGGTCTGACTGTACACGAAGGACGTTTGCAAGGCTCACACCGAGTTTATCCGCCTGGACAAGCGCGGAAATGAACTGGCTGAGGTCCGGTACGTCAGCCCTCTCAGCCATATCCTTCATCGCGTCACGACGCTGTTTTCCCATCCTGACCTCATGCAGAACTCTTCCGAATTCTTCAGCGACCGGTCCTTTCATTTTCTCGACAACCTTGGCAAGTGCCATATCGAAACCAAGTCCGGCTTCAACAGCTACCGTCAACAGGTCAAGGGCGTCCGGAAGTCCTCTCGTAATCTCAAACTTCCTTGCACCGACTTTTCCTTT
>DASWIV010000214.1:0-8648 GCA_036397475.1 bacterium | reverse complement strand
AAAACAGGCGGTCACGATTCGGGACTTCAAGTTTACGGATAATTTCTTCGATGGTGATCGAGTCAATAGGCAGGTCTTTCCCATCCGCGCCGAGGCCATAGCGGCCGGTTTCTGTCGAACGCAGCCCTTTTTGCAGTGCTTCTTTGAATGTGCGTCCGAACGCCATCGCCTCCCCCACCGATTTCATCTGGACAGTGATGACATCCTCGACTCCGGGGAATTTTTCAAAGGTGAAGCGCGGAATTTTCACAACGCAGTAATCTATGGCAGGTTCGAACGATGCCGGGGTTTCGCGTGTGATGTCATTGGGTATTTCGTCGAGTGTGTATCCGACAGCGACTTTAGCCGCGATCTTCGCGATGGGGAATCCGGTCGCCTTCGAAGCGAGCGCCGACGAACGCGATACCCGTGGATTCATTTCGATAGCGACCATGCGTCCGGATCTCGGATCCTGTGCGAACTGGATATTGCACCCGCCGGTTTCGACCCCAATCGCGCGGATTATTTTTATCGAATCGTTTCTGAGTTTCTGATATTCGCGGTCGGTAAGGGTCTGAATAGGAGCGACAGTAATAGAGTCGCCCGTATGAATTCCCATGGGATCGAGATTTTCGATTGAGCATACGATAACCACATTGTCATTTTTGTCCCGCATTAACTCGACTTCGAATTCTTTCCACCCATAGAGGGATTCCTCTATGAGAATTTCGGAGACGATGCTGGCGCGGAGTCCGTCCTCGGCGATGCGGATAAATTCCTCTTTTGAATTCGCAATGCCACCGCCGGTTCCACCGAGTGTGAATCCGGGACGGATGATGCACGGGAGTCCTATTTCGTCGAGTGCGACGAAGGCTTCCTCGATGTTATGCGCGTGGCGGGAAAGAGGAATGTCGATACCGGTCGCAACCATAGTTCTGCGGAAAGCGTCGCGGTCTTCCGCCCTGCTGATTACCGCCCTATCCGCGCCTATCATTTCGATGCCAAGGTATTCAAGTGCGCCGGTATCAGCGACCTGGCAGGCTACATTGAGTCCGGTCTGCCCGCCAAGTGTTGGAAGGAGGGCGATCTTTCCGGAGTCGGGATGGGAATCCGACTCCTGTTTTTCTTTTGAGAGGATTTTTAAAAGTGTCTCGCGATTGACAGGCTCGATGTATGTGCGGTCCGCCATTTCGGGGTCGGTCATAATTGTCGCGGGATTGGAATTGACCAGAACGACTTCATAGCCCTCTTCTTTAAGTGCTTTGCACGCCTGTGTTCCGGCGTAATCGAATTCGCAAGCCTGCCCGATGATGATCGGTCCGGCGCCGATGATGATAATTTTGCTTATGTCGTTACGCTTCGGCATAGACTTTTGGCGAGCTGTGGTCGTTAGAGCTGTTATCCTCCATCAGTTTTATGAATTGGTCGAAAAGGTAACGCGAGTCGTGCGGACCGGGCCCGGCTTCAGGATGGTACTGGACGGAAAAAATGGGAAGGTCGAGATGCTCGATACCCTCGTTGGTGCCGTCATTGAGGTTAAGGTGAGTTTCACGGATGCTGTGATCAGTGATCGAATCGATGTCAACCGCGAATCCGTGGTTCTGAACAGTGATCTCAACCGTGTTTTTTTCAAGATTCTTGACCGGGTGATTTCCGCCGTGATGCCCGAATTTGAGTTTGTAAGTTGAGCCACCCATAGCGCGGCACAGGATCTGATGCCCGAGGCAGATCCCGAAGATGGGTTTTTTATCGAGAAGTTTTTTAATTTCATTTATTACAGGCGTGAGAGCGGATGGATCTCCCGGTCCGTTTGAAAGGAAGATGCCGTCGGGATTCATCGCCAGGATTTCACCAGCGGAAGTGTACGCGGGGACAACAGTCACACCGCATCCGGTTGAAACCAGGGACCTGAGGATGTTGTACTTGATGCCAAAATCGACGGCTACTACATTATATTTTTTATCAGGGGCTGGAATTTCGGGAAGAGGCTCGTTCCATGTATATTTTTTATCGATGGTGACTTCCTCGACCAGGTCGCGCCCGATGAGTCCGGGAGCGGAGTCGAGTTTTCCGGTAAGCGAAGGTTTATCGAAATCGACTGTTGAAAGAATTCCTTTCATCTCGCCCGCGTCGCGGATATGTCGCACGAGTTTGCGAGTGTCAATTTTTTCGATAGCGACGATATTTTTGCGTATTAGTAAGTCGGAGAGGGATTCTGTCGAGCGGTAATTTGAGGTGATGCGGGAATTTTCTTTTACGATGAATCCGGAGAGGAAGATGTCGCGGGATTCAAAATCTTCTTCGGTGATACCGTAGTTTCCGATGAGGGGGTATGTCATGCAGACCATTTGTCCGCGGTAGGACGGGTCTGTGAGGATTTCGGGATAGCCCGCCATCGCGGTGTTGAAGACCACTTCGCCGACAGCCTCGCCATCGGCGCCGAACGACCATCCGCGAAATTCAGTTCCGTCTTCGAGCAGTAAAACCGCCGGTTTTTTCATTGTCACCCTCTTCAGTTATCCGCTTCGACGAATTCGTGCGGGCAAAAAAAATTCCCCATTAAAGGGGAAAATGGAATCGGATACGTGTCCCTGCTGCTTCGGGACTGAGTCGAGTTTTATATAATTACACAAGATTCTCTTCATAATTCTTCTGACAAAATTTGTCGTGATTATAAGTCAGTGAGATTAAAAGTCAAGTTTTGAAGGCATCCGCCTTGAAAGTAAATGACCGCTGGAAGAAATTATACCGCATAATCCTTCAGGATTTCTCCATCCAGGTTAAACAAGCGATCAATCATCAACGTTATTTATAAATTAAATACAAATTAATTAGATTTTAACTGCATCATTTTTGCCAGCCATGCTATAATTCCACTGACTTTTGCAGGTAATTCCACGCTGATAATATGTTTTTCCAGGGTGCCTTTCAGGGAAGGCTCCGCAGGGCGCACGCTTCATGGTGCAAGGTCATTCGTGTTGACAGGAGGTGGCAAATATTCAATGCCAACACCAATTTCGTTGATGAAAAAGGCTTACGACCTGCTTGGCAATGACTATGCCAGGGCATCTGCACTCCAAATCGCTGGATTTCTCGGAATTCGAAAAGATGTCGTCAGAATTAACACGAATGACGGGTGTAATATCCGGTGCATTTTCTGCGCATCGCATCAAATGTCGACAGGAAGTAAAATCATAATGTCCATGGAACATTTCAAAACGGTAATTGATAAGTTCGCGCCAACAACCAGGATTCTTTACCTTGCAAGCGAGTTTGAGCCGCTGGTTACCAGAGATTTCCATAGATACATCGAGTACGCATGCAGGTCAGGTATCCCAGTAATATCGTATCCAACCAATGGCCTTAAAGTGAACCAGGATATCATTCGCACCATGGTCGACAATCAAATGACAGAGATCGTTTACTCGATGCAAGGCTATCGTAAGCAGGACTATGATCGAATAAGCTATGGCTCTAACTTTGATAAAGTAATTGTAGGACTTGAATCTCTTGCGGTGTATAAGCGCAAGAAAAAATCCAGATTTCCCTTGATACGGATTAACACGATTCTTCTTGCGTCCAATCTCAGAAATTTCAGCTATCTTCGCGAACTTGTTGAAAAATACGATGTGAAAACAGTCCAGTTCAGAGCATTACTCGAGACTCCCGGCCAGAATAATCCTGAGGCGGTTGAAAAAGAGAAGATCTCCAACATCGAAGTGGATGAGCTTGAAGAACTGTCCAAAAAAATTAAGGTACAGACGGGCGAGCTTTCCGGGAAAGGGATCGATGTAATACTGCCTGGAGGTCTCGCGAATGGTAGAAGTATCAATCCCGTGTTTGTCTCACGGCATAAAAACTCCTGCAGCATTCCCCAGTTTTCAATCTGGATAGATCATGTGGGAGAAGTCAGGATATGCCCTAATGTAGATAACCCGGCGGTAGGCAACGCAATTACGGACCCATTAAAGGACATACGCAGAAATATGAAGCGTCTCCGCCGGCTTGCACTTTTGGGTAAATGCAAACAGGTAAGCCGCATGATAAATATGGATACATCGCAATTGGTTAATTAAGAGACACACACAAACTTCGCTGGTGCTTCGTTTGTGTATGCTACGGAATGCAAACAGGTAAGCTGCATGATAAATATGGATACATCGCAATTGGTTAATTAA
This sequence comes from bacterium, assembly GCA_036397475.1. Classification (GTDB taxonomy): domain Bacteria; phylum JAJVIF01; class JAJVIF01; order JAPKYR01; family JAPKYR01; genus DASWIV01. Next base: position 4,491 of record DASWIV010000214.1, on the reverse strand, counting down.
GAGACACACACAAAATTCGCTGGTGCTTCGTTTGTGTATGCTACGGAATGGTGCTTCGTTTGTGTATGCTACGGAAAAAAGCCCTCCAAGATAGTCGGGCCCTGGAAGGCAGGGAAAAATTTATTTGAGTTGATTTTTGACTGCTTTGATGACGGCGTCTACGGTGAAGCCGAATTTTTCCATGTTGACCTCGCCGGGAGCGGAGGCTCCGTAGCGGTCGATGCCGATTGAGATACCTGACGGTCCGACAAACCGGTGCCATCCTCCGGTTATTCCCGCTTCGACTGAGACACGTGCGGTGATATCCGGCGGGATTACGGATTTCTGATATTCGTCCGGCTGCGATAAAAACAGTCCCCAGCATGGCATTGAAACGACTCGTGCGTTGATGCCGTCGGATAAGAGTTTATCGTGGGCGTCGAGTGCAAGCTGGACTTCGGAGCCGGTCGCAAAAATTATCGCTTTCGGATTTTCGGAGTCCCTGAGGATGTAGCCGCCTTTTTCGACATTTTCGGCAGGTGCGCAGACGGATCGGTCTATGGCTTTCATGTTCTGGCGTGTGAGTATTAAAGCGACGGGGCCATCTTTGTATCCCATAATCCATTTCCATGACGCGGCGGTTTCGGTCGGATCGGCAGGTCGGAAAACTTTGAGATTTGGAATTGTGCGCAATGCCATGTAATGCTCGACAGGCTGATGTGTGGGACCGTCTTCACCAACCGCTATTGAATCGTGTGTCCAGACATATATGACTGGCAATTTGTTCAGCGCAGCGAGACGTATTGAGGGTCGCATGTAATCCGAGAAGACGAGGAAGGTCGAGCAGAACGGGCGAAGTCCACCGTGGTATGAAATTCCGTTGCAGATTCCAGCCATCGCGTGTTCGCGCACGCCGAAATGGATGTTGCGGCCTTCGCCGGACTGGCCGTCAAACGATCCGGCGCCTTTGAGATTGGTTTTTGTCGAGCCGGAAAGGTCAGCGTCGCCGCCAACAAGCCACTCGACATTTTTGGCGATTGCGTTCAGGGCTTTTCCGCCGGATACGCGTGTCGCTTCCGAGTCGCCGGGTTTCCATGTGGGGAGGTCAGCTTCCCAGCCGTCGGGGAGGTCGAGATTCCAAGTCGATTCCCAGGCGGCGGAGAGGTCGGGAAATTCGGACGAATATGAGTCGTAATTTTCTTCCCATTCGGACTGGAGCGACGCGCCTTTTTCGAGTGCTGATCTGAAATGGGAGAGTGCGCCGTCGGGAATGGTGAATGGTTCAGTGTAATCCCATCCGAGATTTTTTTTCGTGAGCGCGACTTCCTCTTCACCGAGGGGGGAGCCGTGGGCGTCGGATTTTCCAGCCTTGTTGGGGGAACCGTAGCCGATGGTCGTTTTTATTATGATGATGGATGGGCGCGAAGTGTCGTTTTTCGCATCGGTGATGGCTTTGTCGATTGCGTCGATGTCAGTGTCGCCGTTTTGTACTTGGAGAACCTGCCAGCCGTAAGCCTCGTAGCGTTTGCCGACATCTTCGGAGTCAAAACAAAGGGACGCGGGTCCGTCGAGTGTGACGTCGTTTGCATCGTAAAGGTAAATGAGTTTTCCGAGTTTGAGATGTCCGGCGAGTGAACCGGCTTCGCAGGAGATGCCTTCCATGAGGTCGCCATCGGAGACTAGGGCGAACGTGTAATGGTCGACAATTTCATTTCCCGGTCGGTTGAAGCGGTGCGCGAGCATGCGTTCGGCGATAGCCATTCCGACTGCGTTCGATGATCCCTGCCCGAGGGGTCCGGTGGTGGCTTCGAGACCGGGAGTGTCGAGGTATTCCGGATGTCCGGGAGTTATCGATCCCCACTGGCGGAAATTTTTGATGTCGTCGATAGAGACAGCGTAGCCGGTGAGGTGGAGGAGCGAATAAATGAGAGCGGAGCCGTGGCCCGCAGAGAGGACGAAACGGTCGCGATTGTACCAGCCGGGGTCGGCGGGATTATGTTTTAAGTGGCGGGTCCAGAGGACGTAAGCCATAGGAGCTGCGCCCATGGGGAGTCCGGGATGTCCGGAGTTTGCTTTCTGGACCATGTCCATGGAGAGAGTTCGGATGGTGTTGATGCAGAGCTGGTCTACAGAGACTTCGGATTGAACCATTTAAGATCACCTTTTAAGGGATTCGAAATATGTGGGGGTATGATGAATGATTTAGGGGAAAAAGTGAAGTGGGGGGATTCAGGAGAGGAAGGAGCGGCGTCGGAGGAAGGAGATGTGAATAATGAAAATTACAATCATTGAAAGGAAGAATGGCATCCAGAACCTGTTGTCTGAGTTAAAATAGGCTATGCCTCCCATCGCGAAAGTGAAATGTGCATTAATCCAGTCACCTATTCCATAGGCTAGTCTTGAATTAAACATGGGTAGTACAGTCCAAAGAAATAATTCCAGTAATAAAAGGATACCCAGCAAAATCCTGCCAGGTAGTTCAGTCCAGAGACGTGGCACATATACAAACATGCACCATATCCCCAGCATATAAGTGGTTCCAGCGAAGAACCGACTTGGTTTAAAAAAATCTCTCCAGAAGTCCATTTCCCACCTGTAATAACCTGGAGTATTTTCAGGGATAAAATATGAGCCCAGGTGCTCAAAATCAACAAAAAGCCATGATGCAAGGTAGTAAAGAATTAAAAGCAGGAAGAAATACAGCATTATTGTCAGAGGACGTGCGATTCGTGATATACCGTGGATATGCCTTGAAACAGGAAGTAACGATTGCTGCCGAATCCTGTTTTCTTTCTGGATTGAATATAATTGGATTAAGCAGAGGATAGCGCTTGTATACACAATTGGTGTGATTATCTTCGCTAGAGGTTCATATGCGTCATGCACGCCATAATAAATCAATTCCCATGGTTGTGAAAAATAAAAGGTGAATAGGCTGAGGATAAATCCTGCAAAGAGGAATGGCCTCATATAGTCAAGCTCTCCCTGTATTATTTTCCACATAGCCTTCATGGTCTCAATTTATGAAATTATTCCGCCTGTTATATGAAAAATAGATTACCCCTGTGAAAACCAGAAGAAATATAAGCAAAATCCATATGCCATATGAAAAATCAATATGCTCAAAATCAAATAAGTTTCTTGTTAAGGACCTGAGACTCCATCTCAGGCCGAAGAAATTCAGCTGGCTTCCATAACGAATGATGAAATAAACACCCAGAATTCCAAGAAGAAACCGACCATACATTTCCGAAAAGAGCCGTATCCCATAAATTGCAGTTATCCAGAACAGCAATAAGTAAACTACAAGGTAGGATGAATTCTCTCTTGAATTAAGAAACGAAATAAGCTGATCTCGGTAGACGTCAGGTAGGAGTATCAACTCAATCACCAAAAGCACAATAAAAATACTGAGTAAAATCAAAGGGAAAAGAATTCGCGCGTTGCCGATTCGCGAGGAGGGAATTGGAAGCTGAACTTGATTCATAAGCCTGTTCTCTGCAACCTCTATCACAACCATTGAAAAAACCATACTCAGATTGGCACTTAATATCCAAGTGATCCCGTAGTTGAGAATCGAACGCGGAGGAGTATCAACAAGAAAAAATCGAAGCACGAAAATGCTGATGAAAAGCACATAAATGCCTATCAAAACCGGCTTTATGTAGTCTAACTCAGCTTTAATGAGCTTCCACATTAGTTTTTTCCTTGAGGATGTGCACAGCGATCTCGTCGACCGGGACTGTCGAGACCTGGATGTTTTCGGCGTTTATATCGGAAAGTTTTTTGAGTGTCGACTGGTGGTCGGATGAGATGATAAGGTAGCTGGCGCCGTCCTTTTTGATGCTGCGAATCTCAGGAGACGCGGGGATTTCGGTATCGGATTTGAATGAAATGCTCCGCCAACTATCGATCAGATCGTCCTTTTTATCTCTCCTGACTATCTTTCCATCCCTGAGAAAAGCTAACTCATCGGAGATCCGGTTTATGTCGGAGAGGATGTGAGTCGAATACAAAACTGCTGATTCGCCTGACTCGATGAGTTCCCAGAGTGTTTCGAGAAATTCCGCGCGGACGACGGGATCGAGTCCGCTGGTGGGCTCGTCGAGGATCAGGAGTTTCGGATTGTGCGCAAGGACGCCAATGAGAGCAAGTTTGGCGCGATTTCCTTTGGATAATGTATTCGCGCGTTTTTTGAGGTCGAGGTCGAAGCGTTTCGCGAGTTCATCGACACGTTTGTCGGACCAGTCGGGATAAAACTGTTTCAGGAATTTCAGGTTACGTTCGCCCGACCAGTATTCGTAGAAGACGTGAGTGTCGCCGACGTAGCCGATGTGAAATTTCCAGGACGGGTCGTTGAGGTTGTGCCTGATGCCGAAGATATCCATGGAGCCCAAGTCCTGACGGATGAGTCCGGCGATGATGTTGATTGTAGTGGTTTTGCCGGCGCCGTTTGGTCCGATCAGTCCGAGCACCACCCCCGGTTCGAGTTCAAGGTCCAGCGGGCCGAGG
>DASWIV010000213.1:0-11386 GCA_036397475.1 bacterium | reverse complement strand
TTGCGTATCTCTGAAGCCTGTTGTGCGCGTCTGTGATCGTCTCGTCCGTGTATATCTCATCCATGGTGTCGGAGAAAGGAAGAATTGCGATGGAGCCTGAGCTGAAGAGGAGGTGGCATGCGTCCATTTCCATAGGATCGATAACACCATGTTCGGACATGAAACCGTACCATACGTTGCCATCGCACCAGTCCAGATTGCCGTGATGTTCCATGTCCATGTCATTTTCCATGCCCATATCCATATCATGGTGCATATCCATTTCCATGCCCGGTTCACAGCAATCGCTTCCGTCGCCGCATTCCATTTCATCACCGGCATATACCGGCGCGAAATTCATCGCGAGAAGCATTATAAGGTTGAATGTATATATCAGGTATCGCATCGGGAAGGATCTCCTCAGCATAATCTTTGTTTAAATTATCCCAGACTAATCAATGATAGTATCACTGACAAAGTTTGCCTCGAATGAATCGGTCCTGCCATCGAGGTCTTCAACTATGATCGTGTAATACATCGTAAGCTTCATGGTTAACTCTATTGACTGAACGGATCCTGTGAACGGATCCTGGATTACAAGGAGTCTTTCCTTACCCACCAGTTCCGGCTCAAAGAATAATCCCAGTTCCGTGATCCCTTGCGGTGGATGCCCGCTTCCCGGAACATAAGTACCGATCGCAGGATTGACTATATGCCGTTCATTAAGCTGGTAAACCCTTGTAGTCGAGCCGATCGGAATCAGGTTGCCATCGAAAACCTGTACAAATTCTTCTGCCCTGTCGAGGCTTAATGAGATCCTGAAATCCTGGTTAACATTAAATGTACGTACCTGAATATTAACATCGGCGGTTGGATCGATCTGCGAGAAGGTCGGCAACCCGGCATCGTTGAATGACAATGTGGTGTCATAGTTGTACGCCAGATTCCATGTAATGATATCGGGCCATTTGTCCGGTGGACCGACATTGCAGCTCGAAAGGAGTGCAATCAGCGGAATCAGTAAGCCAACCAGGGCGAATTTTAATCTCACGTTAACACCTCGAAGTGTTTGGTATCTCTCATGCTATTTTTAATAACCTGTCAGAATGGTATCTTCCATGGGAATTACATAATCCTGTCCATCTCGCCTGACTATAGGTAACTGCGTGTTTGGCTTGATGATGTGAGGAGTGAACATGAAGATAAGTTCCGACTTGATGCTCTGAATTTCCTTGTTCCTGAACAACTGCCCAAGGAGCGGAAGTTCGCTCAGGAGCGGGAACCTTTCATAATTGACTCGTTGCTCATCCCTGATGAATCCGCCTATTACGAACGGCTCACCGTCATTAATTCTGAGTGTGGTCGTAAATCTCTGGTTCTGCGTTCTCGGACCGATATCCGTAAGTTCCAGAAGCGACGAGTTCTGCGGATTCAGTACGATCGTCACTGTATTGTCCGGGTTCGCATGTACCGTAAACTGCAGCTGCAGACCCACATTCCTGTTCTGAATTCGCTGAGTTGTCCGGCCGAGCTCACTTACCTGGAATGTCGAGCGGAATGGAATTTCCTCACCGACAAACAGGGTGCCAGCCTGGTTGTTCGCGACAGTCAGCGACGAAGCGTTCATCAATTCAGCCATACCCTCATCGAGCAGATAATTGATCCTGTACTCGAGAGCGTACGCCGGACCTCGCCTCAAACCTTCCGGTACCGGCGAGAACGAGTCCTGTGACCCGGTTTCACCGTACAGCAGGTCGATAACATTATCTCCCGACTGCGGAGTTCCGAAGTCGAATATGAATCCGAAGTTTTCACTGTTGGAAAGCGACGTACTCAGGATCTTGAAGTCAACCTGGACCATGACCGGCGGCTGATCGAGAGCTGCAATAATTCTGTAAGCCCTCTCAAGATCTCTTGGATCGCCGGTGATGACAACTCTTGGTGAGGCTATATCAACATTTGTAGTGCTGTAATTGCCGCGATAAATCTGTACCTGGTCCGCGGTCAGGATGTCGAGTGCATTCAGGATCGAACGCACCTGGTCCGGATCCGCATAGCTCAACTGGATGTACCAGGTCTCGAACCATTTGAATTTTTCCTGCAGATCCATCGGATCGCCGAAAACGTAAACTCCATTGCGGAGAATATAGGTAAATTCCATCTGGTCGCCCAGAAGGTCAAGGAGATCGAATAATCTGATGTTCTCCAGGCTGATCGTGATATTACCCCGTACACCTTCATCGATAGTAATATTTAATCCCGCTTCACTGGCAATCAACTGCAGGACATCCTGGATGTCCGCATCTTCCAGTCTCATATTGAGCATTGGACCGCGATCTTCTTCTTCCTGGACCATTGATGTAACATCTTCGAGCTCTTCGCCAACCGGCATAGGCTCGATAATTTCTTCATTCATCGGCATGTCATCAGACGCGCGCTGGGGAGTATCGACCTCAGGCTGCAAGTTCCGCTGAGGCATTTCTCCCATGCCTTTTTCAGCTATAGACAAAACCCATTCGCCGGTTGATGAATCCACGTTCCACTCGAGCATGTCGGTGTTAGCAACATCCCGTGCCCAGATCTCGAATGATGTGTACGCGGTGTCGGGTGTTACAGTCGCCGAAGCTGAGACCTGGTCTACATAATTACCATCGGTCTGCATGTTGTACCGCATCGGGTCGCCGTTAGGCATGATCGGACGGGTATTAGGAATCCTCACCATGATCTTGGTGGGATAATTCACCGTCATGATTTCCCAGTCGGATAATTCACCGGAAGTCTCGAGTACGAGCTTATCGTAATTGCCATCAGTCTCGAAGTCGAAAGACTCGATTGTGATGCCATTGAAATTCTCGTACCAGTCTCCCCTGGAAGAATCGTCGCCCTGGACTTCCATCACATGAACAGCGCCAACCGGCTCGGCATATACTTCAGTTTCCTGGATCTCGATCGGACCGGATGCCTGCGGTGCGTCATCCTGTTCATCGACATCAGCCTGCGCGATGTAAAGATGCTCTTCCGGAGTTTCCTCCGCGATTTCTTCAACCGGCTCGGGCTCCACAATTTCTTCCACAAACTCGTATTCAGGCTCCTCAATAACCTGGGGTTCCTGTTCTTCAATAACCGGTGCCTCGATCATCCCGGGCTCTTCATTAATAACATCCGGCTCATCAATAACCACCGGCACCTCTGTCGATTCGCTTGTCTCAACGATCGGAGGTGTCGGCGGAGTATCAGGGATATTCTGTGGAATCTCGTCGGGTGTATCAATGATCGGATTATATTCGAATGATACCAGAACGGAATTTCCGCTCCAGTCAAAATTCCTGTCATATTCAGCGTGCGTTCCGCTAAGCGTCCACACGATGGTTGTGCTCTGCTCATTTTCGCTGTCTTTCTGAATCGCCCTGACAAGAGGAAGTGACGTTACGTGCGTGTACGTTGAGTAGATTCCCTCTTCAGCGTTCAAAAGCTTCACATCTGCAAGCGGGAATTTCAGCCCGATCCGGTCAGGATAACTGTACTCCACCCATTCAGGAAGAGGTACAGAATCTGTAGATCGGATCTCAAAACTGATCCCGGAATCGCCTGAATCGAGTAGTGTAACGATGAGCTCCGGAAGTGCCGGTTCAGGAGCTGTCATATCGTTATCCATCGATTCAGGAGCAGGCTGTACGATATCCGGCTCGTCGATGGTCTCTTCCTGAACCGGTTCAACAGCGATCTCGGGCTCCGCGATGGGTTCGGGAGCCGGCTCTTCGATGATTTCCGGCTCTATTACTTCAGGAGCAGGCTCTTCCATTACAACCGGTTCTTCGATCACTTCCGGTGTAACAACCGGCTCTTCGACAATCTCCGGAATTTCCGGCTGAGGCGTATAAATGAAAGTCAGGTCGTACGTTGTACCTGTACGATTTACTGAAGATTCGTATTCTTCAAGCGATCCATCAAGCGTAAACGCGATGGTTGTGAACTGCTCGCCGTCACGGTCTTTTGTAATTGTCCTGGCGAGCGGCACGGACCTGATGTGGGAATACTCACTGTATGATTCGATTCCCGCTCCGAAGAGATTTACATCTGCCATGGGGAATCTCAGGCCAATTCTGTCAGGATACCTGTACTCGATAATTTCCGGATCGCCAAGCTGGGTTTCGGAAACAATATGGAAAGTGATGCGGTTTCCATCGACAATTCCATTGCTCACATTAATTACCGGTAACGCCGCCACTTCAGGAGTACCGAATGGAGGCGCGCCGGGCGCTAACGGGGTACCTGGGTTGTCCGCCTGGTTTGAAACAGAGTCCTGCTGCAGAACCAAAGGTTCTTCCGGGGCTACTTCAACTGGCTCCGGTATTTCAGCTTCCATTTCCTCGATCATCTCATCGATCGTGGCAGGAGCGGGCTCTTCAATGATTTCTTCCTCGATTACCGTTTCCTCGGTAATTTCAGGTGCGGGAGCGGGGTCCTGGATTCTATCAGGTTCCGACGGTTCGTCGGGGATGGTCATATTCACTTCGACCGGTGTTGCGTCCATTACGGGAGCATTGGTCGAATAGAAATCAATATGCATTTCGCCTTCATCGGTGTAATCCATCGTGAAGCCGATATTTTCCTGCTGCAATTCCGGGAAGTAAAATACGAACTGGCATTCAGGACCCATATCCTCGATCACGCGGTTGAAAACCTTGAGTTCGCCGGACAAGGCGCCATCGACAGGAGTGTCATAGCGGTCTTCGGATCCGGCTGGAAGGATCACCGACGTATCGCTGAAGTAAAAAGTAATTCGCGTGGGGTAACTGAACCTCTGTACTCGCGGGCTCAATTCTCCGCCACCATAGAATATATAAAATCGATCAGTTCCATTATCGATTGTCTGGAACTGGACTCGTTCTATGTTTATAGAAGCATCCGACGGGACCTGGGATTGGCCACCGGATGAAAGCACCATAATCTGTCCAGGTTCAAGATCCGGAATATCTGGAGCTGCAGGAGCAACGGGAATATCCGGAACTTCCGGAACAGGAGCCGGAGCGGGATCGATCTCGGGAAGCGCTTCTTCGAACAGGATGAAGTCGATCATATCCTGCCCGCTCGTCTCAAGCGTATATCCGATTGTCGCCGTGTTTTTTACAGTCAACCTTATCTCGGTGACAGGCATCCCGTCCGCCATGATCTTCTCGGCGCGCATTCGCTCAACCAGATTTCCTTCATCAATCGCTACTGAGAAATTTGTGGGGCTCGACGCTGGAAGAGTGATGTCCGTTCCGGGGAATCTCAAGAGCAGAAGTGTCGGGGATTCAATCCTGATCTGGGGGATAACCGTACCGAAACTGTAGTCGATCGTGAAATGATCGCCGCCACTTTCTACCGGCTCGTGCCAGAAATTCTCTATCACAGGGTAAAGATTTGCAGGGATCGAATCACCGGATGCCTGGCTGAAAGGGCTGGTACCACGGAATATCGCGAGCTTAAGCCCATCGGTTCCCATTGACCTGTCGGCCAGGAGCGATGGATCGCTCACATACGCGATTACCCTGACGATCGGAGGATCGTCGGAAAACTGTGTGATTTCGAGATTGTCCAGTCCATCCAGAATTCCGCTCCACGAGGTCTCGGCATCCGTTCCGAGCGCGAGTACCGCGTCCTCGATATCGAAAACCAGGCGAGAAGGCGATGTAAGGGTAAATGACCTGACTGTCGCCGGTCTCGCGGTGGCAAGGTCAATCATGACCGAGCCGGATGTCGATTCGACAATTGCCGCGCTCACCTCTACAGGTCCGGCAGGCTCTTCAGCATGCAGCATACCGAAAGGCGCAGCGAGAAGCAGAATCACGAGGATCATCAGTCCCCGTCTCGACCAGTTAGATTTTTCGGTCTTATAAGCGATTCTCATGAGGAGGGCTTTGCTCCTTGATTCATCCCGACAGGGTTCCATCCCCACCAGTCAAGGATAGTTATTTATTAAATTTCCTTTTGTTAATTCAAAAACGTTTATCATCTATTCGCTATTCGAACGATATCGAAAATTCCTGGATTGTATTCAAAGCACTTGATTCAACAAAGGTGACAAATGCATTATCCGATGGACGAGCCTGATTGGAGATCTTCACCCTGTTCAGTGAAATCTCCTCGACTATAAAAACAACACCTTCGTACTCGGCGATCACGTCATTGACCATTACGGTTTTTTCCTGGCCGCCGCCAGCCAAAATAGCTCTGAATGACTCTTCAGATCCCATAACTCCACGGAGTCGGAGATTCGCCGCTATCATGGCTGCATTGATTTCAGGTCTGCTGGGAAGGTCAGTCAGACCTTCAGGATTCGGGAACGGAGGAGAAGGATTCGCGCTTCTGGGGTCGCGCTGGGTGTTGCGCACACCTGCGGGATCGAATGGCGAATACCGCCTGGCGTCCGCTTTCCATGGAACCATTGCATTTTCATCAGTTGAATCTGGAAGATCCCACGGTGGCCGCACCATTTCCTGGAACCTAGTCAGGATCGGGATCAATGTCGGCACCGCACCCGGAGGGACTGCTGGCAGGTCAAGAAGAGCTGCTTCAAGCTCTTCCACAGTCATGTCAGTGATTTCTTTACCGCCGACTCCATCGGATGAAACATTGAGGTCCGCCTCGTCGATCTCATAATTGTCGAGATCTTCCATCATTCCTTCGGGAAGGCCGGGTTCCAGTCCCGGTATTTCAGTCTCCGTTTCTTCAACCGGCTGTTCTTCAGTGTCAGATGTGCCACTTTCAAGTTCCGATGTTGCTTCCGAGTAATTCTGCTCGGTCTCCCTGGCTGCCTCATCTATCTGTTCCGTCACGGATTCGCCGATGCGCCCGTAATTAACCTGTGCGTTGACGGATCCTATACCCATACCGGATGAGACCACCAGATATCCCGCCAGGCATAAGATCACGAACACAATAGCCGGCATGGCTTTAAAAATATTAGCTTTAATTGTGCCTGGTTTATTACTCATTAAATTCACTCACCTTATCCTCCGGACCGGATCATTCCGATCCTTCTTCACCTTCTCCTTCATCCGTTTCGCCTGTATCTTCATTTCCTGCCGCTTCGCCTGATTCATCGCCTTCCGATGTTTCGATCGAAGCGTCACCCGACTGATTTTCCGCCATGTAAGTACTGCTCGGTGATCTCGCAAGACCGTACTCGCTCGATACACGCAGCAGTTCTGACGGGACATTGACATCGCCATATGTGATTATTGCAAAGCTAGCCGAGTACTGGCGCGTACTTCCGAATCCCGCGCCCCCGGGCGCCATCTGGAAATTAACCAGCGCCGTATGCGGCCTCATGTTAAAGATCTCAAATGTAAATTTTTTGATGTCGAGGTAAGACCCGAGGATTCTCATCGAGAACGAATGCTGTTCAATCCCGCCAAGTATTGCCTGGTAATTCTGTTTGTCGGTCGAGATCATGTTGTAAAACTGATAGGACTTGATCATGTTGTTCATTTCGCCCATGTTGTCATCGAAATACTGGAGCGAAACCATGATCTTGTCGAGGTCGCCCTGCATGTCGGATATTTCAGATGCAAACGCGGAATCGAAATCCAGCTTTCCTACAGCGGACACAGGCTTCTGGATGGATATCCCGGAGGTTTCCAGGTGATTCTGCTGTAGCATCGCGTGAATGATCCGCAGGTAGGCCGTCAGTGAAAATTCACTCGCAGGCGGGACAAGGTTTCTGATCATCTGCATGTCCTGCCTCTGGACATGCCTGATGCGCGGCACTAACGGACTGTATACCAGCAGGTTATCCAGTTGTCTCGCTATCTCCTGCTGCTCTCCAATCTCGTTATTGAGACGCCTGGACTGATTGGCAAGCGCTTTGCCTATCAGCATGTTATAAGCAACCATCAGGATAATGCAGACTACAATCACTACTCCGATTTTAATTGCTATTTTCGCGTATGCATTCATTCCAGGTCAGCCTCTATGAATCCGACTCCGTTTCAGGTGATGGGTACTTCACCGACATGCGTATCTGGAACTTGACAACAGGGCCGCCTTCGATCGCGTCCCTCTGATATCCGTTTACAAAAACCACATTCTTGAATCGCGTCCTTTTCTCAACATTGCCGGTCAGCGCATCAAGAGTATCCAGCGCGTTATTGAAACTGTAGCCTCGCGATATGCAGTCAAGAACCACATCGGGCCATCTTCCCGGCACATTGAGAAACCTCATCTGGGTAATCCACGTGTCTTCGGGCATGTGCTCTTCGACTTCATTGTAAATTTCCCAGTAATCAGGCGACTGTAGCACCATGTTAGGTATTACAGCTACGTAGCTCGAAATGAATCGGGAATTTGCCTGAATTTCCCGGAATGCCTGGGCATCTATATACCGCTGTTCATTCTGAGCAATTATACTGGCCTTATCGTTCTTTAATTTTTTGACCCTGTTGGCGTCGGATGTATACGTCAAAAACACAAAACCGACAGTGGCGAGTATAAGGACTGCTGCAAGTATTGGGAACGCTTTAAACTCAGGCTCCGGCAGGTATTCTTCCGGGAGCAGGTTTATTAGTTTGTCATTATTCAACCTGGTGGATCCCCCTTAGAGCCAGCCCTATGGCACAACTGAAATCCGGAGCGAAGTATTTAATGAAATCTTCCCTGATCCCTGATTCAGCTACCGAGAGCCCGGATAACGGGTCGCCGGATATTACCGGTATTCCCAGTTTTTCGGATAACGATTCGATGAAATGTTCACCGTATGGATAATATCCATTCACAACACCAAAACCGATCTCGGATCTTTCCTTGCCGAAAGACTGCCCGTACCTGATCGTGTTAAGCGTTTCGTCGACAAGTTCCGTAATGATCGGATTCAGGCGAGCCAGCTCATCCCGGTCTTCCATACCCTCCCGCGCAAGAATTTCATCCCGCTCGGTCATCTCAGCGGAGAACGGATCTTCGCCGAACGCTCCGAATTCGAGATTCTCTTCCTGGTGACGAGAAATCCCCAGATCTTCCTCTTCACGCTGTACTGCTTCCATATGAGCTGCCGGAGAAGTATCTCCCAGCCCGGCGTCGAACAGGTAACGCTCACCCAGAGCGTCAAGGAATCCTGTTGAGCCAATCGGGATGGAACGTATGAGCCGTACCTGTCCATCGTAAATAATGGTAAGGTCGGTACATCGATCGTTTATCGTTATGAGGATGTAATCCCCGCCTTTTTCCTTGATCTTTCCTGACCTTGATTCGGCCCTGTGCGCCGCGACTGGAGTCAGGTCAAGCGCGTCCGGCTTCAGGCCGCACTCCAGCATGGCTTCCACAAGGAGGCCCAGCGGCTGTTTCTGCGCAGACAGAATGAGGACTTCAACTTTTTCCGACTTATCCTCATCGCTCATGAATGTCCTGAGGATAGCGTAGTCAAGCACATTGTCTCCGGCACCGGAAGGCAACGACGCTTCGGTCTCGAAGAGTATCGCTTTCCGTAATTCCTTGATCGGCATGTTCGGCAGCACAATGGTTCGGGCAATTACTTCGCTGCCGTCAACCGACGCGACCGCGTGCTTGGTTTTTATATTGTTGCCCTGAATCATCCTGGACAGGATGTTCGCCAGTGCGGACGGATTCTCGAGGCGGCTGCCAACATAGGCCTCAGGCGGAGTTTCCTCCCAAAGCATATTGGCGATCACTGGCCCGGACCCGGTTCGTTCAATTTCAACGATCCTTATCTGGCCCGGCCCTACGTGCAACCCGAGAGCCCGTTTCGGAGCAACTTTGATAAAAGGCAGTGCCACTCGGCAGTTCCTCGTGTCTCCTTAAAATTTAAACCAATACTGTTAAATGCTTTAAAAAAATAAAACGTTTACCCGCCGGTGCGGATGAACGCCTGTATCTCGTTGAAGGGCAAACGCCCCAGTCGCTTGGCGACTATACTATATAATAATAGTTGTCGTGTCAAGTTAAGCCCGGACACCGATATCCCCCCGGAAAAGCTGTTAATATAGGGTTTTCGACGCATTAGTCCTGTGCGATTTCTCAATTCCGAAACCTCGACTCTCTTCCCGTAATTCGATGCCGAATTAAACTCAGTCCACCGCTCCGCCACGCTTGAACACATACAGGTGGAACGACCTGTAATCCTCTGCGTTCTGGCCCCGTCGAGTCCTGACCGCCACCCATCCGGTCGGCGGATTGAGCCCGATAGCGAGCGCATCCCGCTGAAAATTGTACGGGTGGAAGACAATGAAATAGGATCCTTTCTGCGACGTAGTCGGGTCGAGTTCGTCGAAAGGAACGATCTCGACCGCGTAATCGTCTGTGAATCCGTATATATATCCTGTATCGGCATCAAAATCCACATTCTTATAGGAGTGCGGCAGAAAATCTTCGGATACCAGGTGGTCCCATAAATCTTCAGGCGACGAAAACCGCTGGTTCTGTCCCCACTGGGGATATTCCTTGTTGAAGAAATAATACATCTCGTACGCCGTGGCGATCGTATTCAGCCCCGACATAGCAGCGGTCTCTATCGCCTGGACACGCGTTCTGCTCAACAGAGCAAACGACATTGCCGCAAGAATCGAAATTATCGACGATACCACCATCAGCTCAAGCATGGTATAACCACGCGATGTGCGCAGGCGAAACTCCGATTCTTTATTATATTTAATCAATTTTAGTATCCGTTACCCCTGTTCAAATGTTACCTGTTTCAGTCATCGGGCAATGTATAAATGTTCAGGTTTGACAGGCCCAGATCGCCCGTCTTTCGCGGCACTGCGGATGGGAAATTCGAAAAGAACCTCTGGCCCTGGGCCACAACTATTCCCTTCTTGTGAACGCTGTCATTAACCGGGAATAAACCGAAGGCGTAAGTGTTTCCAACCCGCGAGCCCGGGAGTGTTCCGTAATCGGATGGGAATATCGAAAAATAATATCCCCTCGCAAGAAGATTGTCATCCGCATGATACCTTCCCGAATATTTTCTCGGAAGCATGCTGTACGCGATAAGGGTATCCCAGACGTGTTCGCCGTTGACAAATTCGTTGTCGATATTGATTGCGCTGTCCGAACGGAAATTCGGATAATGCCTGCCCTCTGTCGCGTAATAATCCTCGTACGCCGTCGCCACCATTTTGAGCGACGCTATCGCCTCGACTTCATACGCTTTTTCGCGGGCACGCTTCAATAAAGCTATGGGGATCGTCGCGAGAGTCAGAATAATCGCGCAGACAATAAGCATCTCCACCAGGGAATATCCTGATGGATTTCGGTAATGCGAGTCTTTTTTTGAATTAGAAACCACGTTTGTTTCAGGGTTACCTCACGGGTTCGAAATTCGCATACAGTGGAATCGCGTCGTCCATTATCACGAAGGTGTTCAGGCGCAGCGATGGATCCGTCGGCCATGCGAACACGGTGTAACGCT
>DASWIV010000212.1:0-9624 GCA_036397475.1 bacterium | reverse complement strand
ATTCTCTTATTCGACCCTGATTCCTCAGAAACTGACCACCCCGGACTGCAATAACTCCGCGACCCGGATGCATAATGCCAGAAGAGATTCCAGAATTGGAATTGACGAATCCACGATCGCCTGCCCGGTATATTGTACCAGTCCGGTCACGGATCCATACGGAGCCTGGCTCATAACGAGCCCGAGCAATGCTCCGATTCTTACGCCTACCCATATCCACGAATTCCAGAACTTATTCTCCCTGAAGCAACTCACACCGTAAATTCCCAGGATCAGAAGGATCGGAAGCATTATCGGAATTCCCGAAGCGCGTCCGAGCTGGTAAACAAAAATATCGGTTCGTGCATGAAGCCGCTCATAATAAGCCTGGACTTCTTCGGGAGTCGTAACCTGTCCACCGATATCAACAAGAGAAAAATGGCCATTGTTAATTTCGACAAACAGGACCCTGAAATCTCCCGGGACCATCTCATTTTCAGTCTGTACTATCATGTCTTCCGCGATTCCCCATGAGAGAGTCGCGACAAGAGCGAGCATCAACGCGAGTCGAATCGATGAAATATTATGTTTCGGAGCAGCGCCTTTTGCCAGGGCAACTATCCCGGGCAGGATCAAAGGGCATAACCAGATAATTCCGTTGAAGCCCAGGATATCCTGGTAAATAGCCCCAGGTAAAAATCCTCCTTCAAAATTCAACGGAGCGCGATCGATCGCCTGCACCGGAGCAAATGTTCCAAAGAACTGGAAATTCCCGGCGAGAGCGATCAGCATTCCCAGGACAAGCATTGAAATATATGCAGCGAGCCCGCTTCCCGGTCCTTTTGAATTATCTTCTTCGCTTTCCCCCCCGATGAACATCGCCAGCAATCCAACGATGGGGAAAACCCATCCGGCAGGATGAGCCGCTCCGGCGAATCCACCGCACAATCCAGCCAGCAGCAATTTTCCGGTGGAAGGCTTTTCAAATGATTCCAGTATCAGGACAAAGTTCCACACGCACAATGCCGCCATCGCAAGGTAAACCGATTCAACCCCGAACCATCCAAGGGCGAGACTGCCTGCTATCGCTGCCCACGACACTTCTACCGCGAAAAAATCAGACACACTGTCCGGTTTCCAGAAAAGTGCCAGCCTGTGTATCGCCCCGAAAAGTATCAGTGTCCACAGGGAAGTAACAGAAAAATTTATTAACCAGATTAATTCAGGAAGTCCGGAGTCGTCGATCGGATGTCCCGTGACAGTCCTGTAAATCCTTGTAACGAGGGCAATATGCAGAAACATCGCCGGTGGAGTTCTTGGAACAATCGAAGTTCCTATCCTTACCGAATGTGACGGTCTCACACCCGCGGCGAGAGTTTCAGGCTCGATAGCGCGGCCATATCCCTCGACAAATCCTATCGCGCTTGCGAGTGGCAGAAATTCAGGAGCCGTGTCGGCAGTTCTCCTCGACAGCAATCCTGTGAGGACAAGAATTAACAGGAGGGAAATTAGGTAGGCTCGACGCATCAGGGCTTTTGCCGTATTCCTTTCAGACAAGGAATAATACAATAACGGAGCCGATCCATGTAAGGAGGCATAATTTCAGGGGCATGTCCTTGATCAGCACCTCTTCCGGCGACTCACCGGAATCGAATTTGTGTATCAGGTAAATATATCTCCAGAATCCGTAGATCACGAAAGGTATCGTAAGCATCAGGCGGTAATCCGAATGCCCCTGTGAATCGAAGGTGTAAAAGGAATAACTCATGATGTTCGCCGCGCCAGCCATCATGAGGAAATTGTCGAGGAGCGGGATCGAGTAGCCCGACAATGACTCCCTCCCCATATCTTTCGCATCCGTGCCATGCGTATTCTGAAGCCTTACAATTTCCTGCCTCCGTTTGCCGAAGCCCAGGAACAACGCGAGCAACCCGGTACACAAGAGAAGCCATGGCGAAATATGCACTTTAAGCGCTACAGCCCCTGCTACAGCACGCAGGACAAATCCAATTGATAGCACAATGACATCCAGGACAGGTTCCGTTTTCAAAAAAAATGAATATAAAACCGTGATCAGCAGGTAACCCAGTATTGTCAGGGTGAAGGGAAAAGGCAATCCGTTCAAAGGTTGTGAACCCCTTCCAAGTGCGAACCCGGAAGTGTCCAGAAAAATTGAACCGGCAAAAGACAGCGCGAGTAAAATCAACGCAAGAATTATAGCGGCGGGAATCGCGACCTGTCCCGACGCAATCGGGCGGTTCCTTTTTACCGGATGGCCGCGGTCGTAATTTATGTCCCGGATGTCGTTGAAGATATATCCGGCAGACGCGGCAAAAGAAAAAAGAAAGAACGCGAGGACGGTTCTGAACCACGCTTCCGGCTCAAAAATCGCTCCGGGAATAAATATCAGCGCGCCGAACACCAGTAAATTCTTGGTGCTCTGACGTGGACGCATACTTTTGATCAGACCGGACATCTTGGATTAGTATCGGCAGGAAGCACGTAAATCATTGTCATTACCGCTTTTATGGCTTCCCACGCTCCTTTATTGTCACGGCAATGAGCCGATGTAAGTGAAATCATAATTCTGTAACTCGAGGTTGTCTATATTTCCGCAGATTGCGGCATCGCGAATCAAGAAATAATCCTTATAGGGTCCCGTCGCTGTCTGATGCAAAATCAGGCCTTTTCCAAACGTATCTTTAAACTCAAGGTTTTCAATCCTGTGATGGTAAATATTTGTTAATTCTCCGGACGCTGTATTGAATTCCAGCAGATCGACAAGGGTCGAATATTGATTGTAGCCATTAACAGAAAGGAGTGTTATGGTGCCGGCAATTTCATTCTCCTCATACAAACTAAGCCATGGCAGAAATCTATTCTGATTATAAGTGGAATCCAAATCATCAAATTCAACAACTTTATTATTGGCAATATCGTAATAGCATGGATAACCTGTATACAAGTCATCAATAAGATCATTTTCATACGAGCGAAGAAAGAATACAAATTGGTCGTTGCCTGCAAAGAGCGGAGAATGGTCCTGGTAATAATTCTTTCCTTCTATGCCTGCGGTTTCGCCTGACTCCAGGTCGGACACGAATATCCTGAAGTCCCCATACAGGCTGTCCCTTCCGATATATGCAGCGCGAGTGCCATCGTCCGACAGGTCCATCAGGTAATTGTTGTGGCCCGTTACGGCATTTATTTTCTCAAGGTCCAGATCGGATAAATAGATCTCCTGGTAATCGATCTCCCGGTTCGTGTGCGTTTCAGGGTAGAAGACAGAGTATTGCGTTCCCTGTTGGCCGTAAGACTGCGAAGTGAATTTTGCGATCATAATCTTCTCGCCATCTTCAGATAAAATGGCGGACGATGTCGAACTGCGCAGATATGATCCTCTCTCGTCATTGACAAACCTTGGCGATCCGCTGCCAGGGTCAAGGTAACGCCATTCGCCGCCATATTCCAGCATCAGGCGCCTGCCGTTACCGGAAAATACCACCCTTTTGCTTGCACCTGGTCCAATGTAATGGATCACATCGCCATTCAGGCTCGCGATAGAAGGAAATGTATTTATGCGGAAGCGATGAGGATTATCAACCAGTCCGGTACGCTCGAGGAACAGGGCGAAAGTCTCGTTAAGGGATGTATGGTCCCACATCGCGAGTGGTGCGACCGGTTGAACGATCACGTTGTTCCAGCCAATCATGGCCGCGACCAACGGCGCTTTATTGCCTGATACCATGAATGGGAATTTTATGTAATTGCCAATATCGGATCCGGTCATGACAATTTTGACGATAATTATCACCGCAAGAATTGAAATTGTCGCTTTCGACTTATTACTTAATTGCATTCTCATCTTTTCAACCCGTTGACGAACGAGAGAAGGAACACCATTGATAATCCAGCCTCCAGTCCAAGCACGTTGAATATTACTCCGCTTCCTGCATCGAATGGATTCCGAAGCGCAGAGTAGTTAGTGTACAATTCAGCTTTAACATTCACGAATAGTAAAATCAAAATTGTAATTAACGCAACGCCAAGTAATTCGATAAGCGAATGGCCGCGACGGGCTAATGCGTACGATGAAAAAAATACAACAACCCAGATGCCAGCGTAGTACATGAAAGCAACCAGCATCATGGACCATAACTGCCGGTCTCCAATTTCCCTCAGCTTAAAAAATTGCGACAGCTTGATAACCGCATAGTCCATAGACGGATCCGCGATAAACCCGGTAATAAACAGCGGCAGGGTCCATCTCAAAAGCACCAGAATCCCGACTTTGTATTTCCCGAAGATGTATCCCGTACGTGAAACGGGTATGACAGTCTCGATTTCAAGGGTCCCGTCCCTGACCGGTTTCGCGATAAGCGAATAACTGATTCCAGGGACGGCAAGGAACATAATCCATCCGGCGAATAGAATTGAATTGTAGGCGACCGGCCGCCAGAAATCCGGAGGCATTAATCCAACCAGCCTGAGCATGAACAGCGAAAGGACCGAGTAGTAGCAGATTTCTCCCCACAACCTGCTGCCACGCCCGTTCAGGCGGTTATAATCGAACCTTTCTATTGGTGACAGCCATTCCCACTGAAGAAGTCTGGTCATATTCTCAATTATGAGACCCAAGGTACTGCAGGGCGAGTTCCGCTTCCTTCCTCACTATGAACATCGGGTCGGGTTCACTGTTATTGGAGCCAAGCAGCGCTCCTACCTGTTCGGTCGCGATTCCCACTTCCTCCGGCTGAAGGTAATTGTTCCTCGCGAATTTTCCTATCGCCCTGACGCATTTCGCACGTACAACCGAACTTGAATCTCCGAGATGATTCACAAGCCTGTAAAAAGCTTGATTAACGATATCTCTTGGAAGCTGTCCGGGTTTGAATGCGTTTACGATCCTGCCAATTGTCCTCGCCGCTGTGTCTCTCAGCTCGCGGTCCGAATCGTCAAGTGAAATGACGACATCCGGAAAAATTTCCATGAGTGCCGCTTCATCCATTTTCGCGAGCGCGAACAGCGCCATTATCCTCTGCCATGCGGTGGTGCCGTTATAATAAAGGTCCTTCAACGCGCCGTAGGCGGAAGGGCCTATCCGTCCAAGTGTCCGCGCCAGCATGAGGTTTGCCTTGGTGTCCGATTCATTCAGGAGCCACATCAGGGTAGCTACCGCAGGCTCGCCGATCTCGGCGATAGTACTGACCGCTTCTTCCACAACATGCACGAAGTCCGGATGGTCGCCCAGGTCGATATAATAGAGGCTCGCGATCACCTCGACCGCTTCGGGAATCTCCCTGAGCTCAAGTTTATTGAGATTCGAATGCAAATCGGAGATCGCGATCCTGATCGATTCAGGATTCTCCCACATGATCGCATTGTATAAAGGCTTCAAATCATAAGGCATTAGAAATCATCTCCACTTCTGCTATCCATAATAAAAAACCAAATCCGATTCAACAAGTTTGGAGAGAAGGTATTTTTCTTTACGATACATGTGATAAAATCGAATTTAATGGCATCGGAATTGACAAAATTCCTCATGGAGCGTGAATTGTCCTACCGTCGGCTGGAAGACCTGATCGCGCGTGCTGAAACTAAGGGCCTGAAGGGATTCCATCGCGAGGAACTCAGAGAGCTTGGACACCTTTACCGCCTGGCGTCCTCCGACCTCGCGCGTGCCCGCTACGTGCTTCGCTCGCCCATGCTGACCGAATATCTCAATGAACTGGTCGGGAGGGCTCATCATCTGATCCACCGGCGACGCCAGCCTGTTTATTATGGGATCGTAAAATTCATGGCCAGGGATTTTCCGGTCACAGTCCGTCGCGAGTACAGGATGATTCTGCTATCCGTAGCATTGATACTGGGTGCCGGAATTGTCGGGGGTATCGCATACAGCATCGACAACGAATGGGGCCAGCTTGTAATGGCTCAGCCCAGCCTGCGGCAGTACGAGAGGGAACTCACGGAAGGCCCGTCCCAGCTCGCTACCGCGATTCCTGAAGACGCGATGCTGGTAATGAGCACTTTCATAATTTTCAATAACATAAGGGCATGCATTGTCGCGATCGCGGGAGGATTTTTCTACGGGATCGGAACGCTATTCGCATTGATTTTCAACGGCTTTCTCCTGGGCGTGATAGGGAATATGTTCATAACCAGGGATATTAATTACGACCTTTACTGGTGGTCCGGAATTCTCCCACACGGAGTGCTCGAGATTCCGGCAATCTGCATCGCGGGAGCCGGAGGATTCCTCATCGCGAGAGGCTTACTCGTACCTGGAAAATATTCAAGGGGCGACGCGCTTCGAATCGAGGGGCGAACCGCGATGATCCTGCTCGGCGGCGTAATGGTCCTGCTCCTCTTCGCAGGGATAATAGAGGGATTCATCACCCCGTTCAAACCGAACATTCCGATAGTTTTACTTCAATGGATAAAAATATTATTCGCCGCGATCCTTTTCTCAGGATTCATTTACTATCTCCTGAACGCCGGAACGGCATATCAGGACGAGGATAGAAACGAATTAAGAACGACTACCCATTTGAGGCTTGACTGAGTAAATGACAGCATCAGATCGAATAGCAGTCCTGACAAGCGAAAATGTACGGCTGAGTTATACGCTCGCCGGACTCGGAAGCCGCATGACCGCATTCATCATTGATTCCATCCTCATAACTTTAGGCATATTCGGAATATCAATAATTTTTTATCTTGGAGGCAGCATCAGATTTTCCGACTTTGAGGATATCTCGAAGGGAATGTCGGTAGCCCTGGCCATTTACATTGCGGTCACTACGTTCCTGATCTGGGGATATTATTTCTTCTTTGAATGGATCAACTGGGGACAAACTCCGGGGAAACAGATCATGGGATTGAGAGTCGCAATGGCTGACGGCGCCCCAGCCGATATCGGTGCCTGTGCGGTCAGGAATGTGATACGAATTGTCGACAATGCACTCGCCGCTGTTGGAATCACCATATTCATAATGATATTTACCCCCCGATACCAGAGGCTTGGAGATATAGCCGCCGGCACGGTGGTCGTGCGGCGTCGCAGGCTGACCATTGACGAGGTAATCTCCGCGTCGCGTGCCGCTGACAAGAAAATATCCAGCCAGCTGGAATCCGACAAGACCGCGCGAAGCCTTTCAAAAATAAAAATAACGGAAGCTGAAATTAATCTCATTGTCCGGTTTCTGACGCGGCGCGATTCCCTTCCCGGCCACCTCAGGTCGAAATTCGCGAAAGATTCCGCCGACAGGCTCAGGTCCAGAATTACAGACGAAGAGATCAAGTCGTTGGATGACGAGGACCTTCTGCAGAAGATTAGTAATATTAATCCACAGGAGCCAGGACAATAATCCACCTGGCGGAAAAGTAGGATATAATTATCGGGTGATTTCATTCGCGGGGAATGCGTCTATCCAGTGAATAACATGAAAAATATTGCACTCGTTCTCATCCTGATGTCTTTTTCATTCGGTTGCGCAGGGAATCACGCCGACCCGATCAGGTCAGATGAACGCGCCGCGACGGATCCCGGAACCTCGGAATTCAGAATGTTCCCGGAAGACGGACACACGTCCGCTGTCCAGGCCCTAGCTTTCGATCCGGCCACAGGCGATTTCGAATTCCTACCCGAAAGAACGACAAACACGCATTACGACCTTGCCTATTTCTGGAAATATTTTCCGAACATGCTGAAACTTGAAAAAATTTCGCACTCACCTGCTGATAAAAAAGCTCTTATTTCCATCGAATTCACAAATCCGTTCCAGTTCGAGCTGCGCGATGTCCGTTTCATGTTTCCCGCAGACTCCCCACTTACTCCCATCGGTGCCGATGGCTGGACAACACGTACTGGCGCGTCCGAAATTAATCCCGACCCATTCATAGCGTATGCAAAAGAAAATCCGCTGAGAGCGATCCAGCCTGGGGAATCCTCCTCGCGCGAGATCACATTTCACTACAAAAACAAGGATCTACCAGGCCTGACGACGTTTGTACTTGACGCTGTTGTCGCGGATAACACGTCAGAGCCATACGAATTCGGTCCGGCAGAATTGACCGGGCGATTTTTTCACATCCAGATCTCCGACTGGCAGGACGATATCACTACTGCATATCTCGACATGTATAAAACGGGCTATGGCCATAAGATTAGACTGGCTCAATTCGGTGATGATGGAGAATGGGGGGGGAGTATTCCCGACATCGCAGACGGCAACTACCGCCTCCTCCTTACTGCGGTCAGTCCAAAATCACAGTCCGAAGATGGTGACGACGCCCCGTACAATGCCTACCACTGGATAAATTTCTCGTGGCCACCTGAAGATGGCATAGTTCCGCTTCCGACCGGAAAAGGCGTTTATGGCTTCAGGCTCGAGAATCCAAACACTAATAAACTTCCAGTAAATTTCAACCAGTTTATTTCCAGTTTCCGCGACGAAATGGGAGGCGAATGGCTGATCATCGAATATGGAGAAATATGCAACTCAGGTTACCTTGCCGAACACGACTGGATCTCCGATTACGTCAAATGGATGAATCTGTTCGCTCCGGAGGTCCAGGTGCATCTCAATTTCGATAACCTGGGATTCCCGCCTGCGTCATTAGATCCCTGCATGGATCCGCCTGAAAAATATACCCAGGTATTTTTCGATCACCTCCTTGAGAGCATAAGAACGCGGATACTTGAAAATCCTGACTACAACTCAGTGGTTGGACTTCATTTCGATATCGAACCTTTCCCGGAACAGCATCAGGAGCCAGAGCTGTTCCAGATTTACAAACGATACGCTGATTTCCTCGGGCGTCTCCACATAGAACCCGACCTGAACGGACGTGTTATCACCGTTTATGAATGGCTGTTCCATCCTCATTATAAAGCCGAAGACCTCCCGTATCTCTGCACGACCGACGCGTACATGGCGTCATGTTACTATGACAGGTTCTCCTATTACTGGGATTACGAGAGCAAGGTACCATTTGACCGGCTCGAATCCATGCTGCAGGAACACAGGATCTGGGCGGAAGAGTATGGACGTCCATTTTATCCGATCCTTGGCTCTTATTCTGCATGGTATGACGACAATGAGGACACACTCCAGAATATAACTATTTGTGGCATTGATAAGGCGAGAGTGATCGATGAGTATTGTTTCGGCAAAGGTCCCTTAAACACGATTGACGAATTCGATATTGTCAAAGCCCGGGATGTCCACGGCTTATTCGTGGAATCGGTCCTGCTGAACAAATCCAACGGCGACCCAATACTTCCCGGTAACGGAGGAGTGGCGTTCAGGCTGGGCGACCTCTTTCCCACCACGGTCGGCGATGATATCGTGTTCTGCCGTACCGGCTACGCCGCCACCCGCGCGATACAGATCGTTGAAGACCATACGACATCCCTTAATCCCGGGCATGTAATTTTCCGATACGAAAATAACCAGATCTGGAAAGCGTACGGATTCCGTAATCTCATTCCTCGCGGCGCCATTGGTGGAATAAGCGGGAGAGTCCGGTTCGGCGACGGGCTCAGCCTGCCACAGCATCCGGAGTTATGGGACTCGATCCGTGTAGAGCTGGTCGACCCCCTGACCCCTGAAATTACCGGTAATCCGGTATATCGAT
>DASWIV010000211.1:0-4793 GCA_036397475.1 bacterium | reverse complement strand
TCCCTCGGCGATCGCGACCCTTGCCGCGAAAGTGATATGTATTAAGCGGCTTCCCCATGAGGGCAAACCGTGAATAAATCAATCCTCAATTATCTCAACATTGGCTCGCGGAACAATATAATCTTTCCCATCCTGCAGCGTGACTTCCATTACCCTGACCCTGGTTTCAGACTCCATCACCATCAATTCCGGAATCAGCTGCTTAACCTTTCCGATCTTGCCAAAGTTCGGTTCCCTGATAATCCGGATCGGATTTCCGGTCAATACTCCATCGGCAGCTACTGAATGCTGGCCGACATTTTCATTATCGATGACATCCTCCCCGAGAGGAATTATTATCTCTGGCCTTATGACACCTGCCCGGATCTGGGTCGCTCCAGAGATCGACGCTCGCATTCCTTCGCGTTCCTTTAAAAGGTTAAAGGTCCTGTGCGCCATGTCGATTTTGCCGAAACCTTCAGTGACAATCAGTGTTACACCAATATCCTCATGTCCGGTTATCGCGACCCCGAGGTCATAGCCAAGCAGTTCCTTCAGGTCGTGGTCGGAAAATCCTCCCGCGATCAGTCCCGCCACCCCGGTCTCCTGCGCCTTCCTTACCGTATTTATACTTGTATAAGAGCCCCCCACAACAACGCATCCTTTGTGGTCGGGCCTGATATGCTCCGGTTTCAACTCATCCGATGGTCCGTTAACAGCGACTACAATCTGTCCTCCGGTCTCGCCACCGACACCGAAAATACCCTGGATAAATGTCGCGATCTTTTCGATCTCGACCCCTTCCTCGGGAATTACAGCGGTTACTTTTCCGTCTATATAAGCTCTCACTACAACTGGCTCGGGTGGCTCTCGAAGCATAACCTGCCCGGTCACATTTGATATCTTTTCAACCGAACCCTTAATCGGAGCCTCAACTTTTCCTGCCATGAATTTCAGGAACGGAAGAAGGGGCTTGCTTTCGGCTATCACTTCACCTTTTTCGAAGGTCTCCCCTTCCTTTTTGAGCATGAGCGAAGGTACTTCGGCCGGTTCGCAGCCAAGACGTCCCATCACATTTACCGTGTGGACCGATCCCGGCAATTGTGTTGAGGCTACAATATCGTCAGCCTTAACTTCATCCCCTACTTTCGCGTGGACATCTCCCTTTAAAGGAAGAATGCGCCTTCGCTTTATCATTGCCTGCCTGGTTACTTTCAGTCCGGGGGTGTATGCGTGAGCCATTACCGACCACCCTCCTTTCTCTCAGGATACGCATCGAAAGCCCTGGTCCAGTTGTCCACCTGCTTGACCCGTGAGCTCTTATCTCCAGCGAATTTCATGGGTCTCCCCCGCGCATCGAGCACAATTCCAACCACTCCCCCGAAGATCTCTCCCGTGACCTGCCTGCCGGGACCGGCGCCCATGTCGAGAGATCTGGATGGGTTGATGGTCCCGGTGCCTTTCAAAGGCAACCCGCCTTCATCAAGCCCGTAGGGAATCAATTTGACGTCGCCGAAATTCATTTCGCCCTTATGCTCCTCGCCGTTGTCCAGTTTTAATTCGTAACTGAACGCCTTATCGCCGAGTCGTCCATCGCCGCGAGGCGCGAAACATGTTCCGAGGTAAATAATACAGTCCTTGTTGAAAACCTCGGTAGCTGCCTGTTGGTGAACTGCCGATAACACGCCGAGATGGGGCATCATGAAAATCGAGTCCACTGCAAGCCTCGTTATCCCTTCAGGCTGGAATGAATCGATCAGCATCATCATCGACTGCGTCCTGCGTGGAGCGTGGGATAATACGCCTCCCGATCCAACCAGCAAATCGAGTTCCATCATTTTTATGAGCGTAGACCCCGACGCGTCCTGGTTAAAGGCATCAGCGATATCTCTCTGCTGTTGAACACCTTTCAGGCCAACCGCAAGAAGCTTATGCTGCTCAAACGCCAGCCTTAACGCTTCTCTTGCGAGTCCCTGTTCGATTATCAGCTCATCGAGCGCCGACGGAATCGTTGTCGGACGTATCATCTTGTTTTTAATTCTGTTCCTGAGTTCTTCTTCATCGAGTTCGAACGACGCCCACCGCATGACATTTTCCATGCCGGCTTCAGCCATTACGTTTGACACCGAGTAGCTCATGCCGAGGTTCGCTGAAACCGACCTGTTGAAAATTCCTTCATCATCTACCTTGAAGTACGAAAATACGTCGGTTGTCGCTCCACCTATATCGACACCGATTACATTCAGGTTTTCATTTTCGGCGATAGTCCTGATAATCAGGCCCATTGCCGCCGGGGTCGGCATGATTGGCGCGCCTGCCCATTCGATAAGCTTGTTGTATCCCGGAGCCTGTGCCATTACATGCTCTTCGAACAAATCCTGGATCTTATGCCGGACCTCCCACGGATTCTCTTCCTCAAGAGTCGGACGGATATTCGAGCAGATACTTAGCGCGAATTTATCTCCAAGTGTTGCCTGTATCTCGTCCCTGGCTTCGATATTTCCGGCGAAAATTACCGGCAACTGATAGGTAATTCCCAGGCGCGGTTTCGGATCCGCGGCTGCTATCTGTTCTCCCATCTGCACGACCTTGGTCACGTCGCCACCATCCGTTCCTCCGGCAAGAAGTATCATATCCGGACGCAATGTCCTGATTCTTTCAATTCTTTCATGCGGCTGGCGGTTGTCGTTGATCGCCAGGGCGTCCATGACTATCGCTCCACCGCCAAGAGCCGCCCGCTCCGCCGATTCGGCGGTCATCTGCAGTACAACTCCCGCCACCATCATCTGCAATCCGCCACCTGCCGAGGATGTGCTTATGTAAATATCGCAGCCGGTTCCATCGTCCTTTGACGGATAAATAATTTTCTCCCCATCGAGAAATGTCCTTCCCGACAGGTCCTCTATCTCGGAAATAGCGTTCAGGACACCCTTGGTGACATCCTCGAAAGGCGCTTCAACTGTCGTGGGGGCTTCGCCCCTGTACGTCTGCCTGTATTCATTCCCGACCTTCTCGATCAGGATCGCTTTTGTAGTTGTAGAGCCACAGTCTGTGGCGAGTATTACTTTCAGATTCGGATCATTCTGTACCGTCATTTAAAAATGCTTCCTTCGCGCGCCGCTAATCCGCCAGATCTTCCAGCTTCGTTATGAGGCATTCGATAGCCAGCCTCTTTTCAAATGTGCTGACAAACAGCTTGTGTGAGTACGAGTTCCCCAGAACTCCCTTCAGGAAATGCTCAACCGGACCGAGGGTGAGAAAAATTTCCCCCATCTGCACGATATTCGCTCCGACGATATTCAGGGGTTTGTGAAATTCAAGAAATGGAATAGCTGCCGCGGTAAGTCCGCGCCTGTGGATCTTCATAGCCAGATCTTCGAGGAATTTCACCTCGTCCGCGGTAAGTTCACCCGATGCGGTATCAACCGCGAACGCGTAGCGCAGGCTATCCTTCAGGCTTTTCCTGTTCTGATTGTCGGTCAGCTTTTCGTCCCCCGATATACTCATCGAGATACCCCAGTATTTTCTCACGGTCGCCGGGTGAATACCGTATGTAGTTCCCCCTGAATGAATCGAGGGGACCCGGTCTTTTGAACGTAGATAGATGCGCTCCGTCACTGTGTGCATAAAAATTCCGGAACTCATCCCATTTCTTCGACGTAGTGACGCCTAGAATCCTGATATCTATCCCATTTTCATCAAGCCTGTAATCTACGGGGAAAAAATACGATCCCAGGAATGCCATCATAAGCAGCCCTCCCGCGAGGACCATATACAGCAAGCCCGTCCAGAGCCACGCTCCGTACAGGGATAATCCAATAATTATGAGCATCAGAGCGGATTTCCAGAGATTTTCGGTCAATAGATGAACGCGCCAGCGAAGCTCCACCGGCTTGTCCTGTTCCCCAATTCGCTCGTCTGCCATATCAGGCTTGATTTTTACCTGTCAAACGTTACCTCTCCATGGATTATCAGCCATGAAGACCCGGGAAAAGTATCATAAATAGAGCACTCCCGGCAAGTAAATTAGTATTAATTACCCTTAATCCGGATAAGCTGGCTGCTGATATCGGACTATCCATATTATTATAAATAGGTTATGGAAACCTGTATATGCAGGAAGATATGGGTACAAATTTAAAAATAATTGAATCTGACTAGAATTTCTTCTTCAACCGGAAATACCACGTACTCACTGCCCACGACGGCATCACGTTACCCAGATTTGAATTTATCCTGTTGAACCAGTCATATCGACCCCACCAGGTCGAAGTGCACAGCGCTCCCAGCCACGTACCCTTCCGAAACTCATCGATGTAAAATCCCGAATCCTCCACAACCTTCCTGAATGAGCCAATCGTAAACCACTGTACATGGCCGCATTCTCCATGGTACGGAATTTCATCCGGTCCCTCGCCCCAATCCCTGCGTCCGGTCAATTTACCTTTGAGTCCGGATAGTACGTTGAAAAACCAGTACGATTGCGTCAATAATCCCTTTCTGTCACACCAGTTCTCAATTTCAAAGGGACCATAGCCGTTCGGGATACTGACCAGGGTAGAACCATCGTCGGTCAATCTCTCCCTGATCAATTTCAAAAAATCCACCGGATGATCCATATGCTCGACAATATCGGCAAGCACAGCTATTTCGTACGGATTCGCCGGATCTAAATCCGCGAGATCCCTCACTTCAAAATTTATTGTTTCAGGATATGGATTGTTTTCTTTAGCGTACTCGATTGATGGTTGATGTATGTCTATGGAATGAACGTGCGCTCCAAGGTCACCGAGATGTATCGACACATACTGGCC
>DASWIV010000210.1:0-10419 GCA_036397475.1 bacterium | reverse complement strand
TGTCTGGAACATCCCCTGCATAGACGAAGACATTACGATTCGAATTACGTCGGACGATTTTCCCACGGTATTCGACACTTCCGATTTTGTGTTCTCGGTACTGGAAAGAGGCTGGGCGAGAACATGGGACAGCAGCATTCTCGAGATCGGGACTTCCGTAGCCGCTGATGTATCCGGGAATTCATACGTCACCGGTTACAAGGAAGTCAGCCCGAACGATTTCCAGGCTTACATAAGGAAAATCGATACATGCGGAGAGGCGGTATGGGAAGTTGAATGGGGAGGACCCGATTACGACCGGCCTGAAGACATTGTATTCGATAACACAGGCTTTGCATATGTATGTGGATACTTTGCGGATACCACCGATTTCGATCCCGGACCGGGTACGGATGATCACACGTCGAATGGCGATATGGATTGCTTCCTGGTTAAGTATGATGCCGATGGTAATTTTCAATGGGCGCAAACGTGGGGCGGCACAATGAACGACCGCGCTTCGGCTGCCTCCCTTGATTTTATATCCAGGGTATTTGTCACAGGATATTATAACGGTACAGCGGACCTGGACCCGTCATTAGCCGTTGATAATCACACATCGAATGGTTCCTCGGATATTTTCCTGAGTACATTCCAGACAAGCGGCGCGTACCTGGGTGGAAAAACATGGGGCGGAACAGGCGTTGATCGCGCCAACGATGTCCATGTGGAAAATCTTCTGAATGTTTATGTCACGGGATTTTTCAGTGATACCGTCGATTTTGATCCAGGCGGCGGAACTGTCGCTAAAATCTCCAATGGACTGGGCGATGTATTCATAAGCAAGTTTAATTCTCTCGCCGCGTTCGATGGAGTAGTTGTGTTCGGAGGCTCTGATTCTGACAGCGGCGTATCGGTAAATTCAGATCCTTTCAACCAGAATGTTTATGTCGTCGGAAATTACGCCGGGACTGTCGACTTCAATACCGGTGGAAGTGTGGACCTCCATATAAGTAACGGCGGAACTGATGGTTTCATAAGCGGTTTCGATTCCGCTGGAACATGGCAGTGGACAAGCACATGGGGCGGTACCGGTACGGACATGGTCTACGGCTCTTCAACAGATGCGGCGGGAAGCACAGCCATTACAGGATATTTCGAAGGCACAGTGGACTTCGATCCCGGCCTTCCCGAAATAGAGTACACCTCTGAAGGATCAACCGACGTCTTTATCTCCATGTTTAATTCCTCAGGGGATCTACTCTGGGCAACGACATTCGGCACAACAACCGACGATGAAGGGCGCGCGGTATATACAGATTCAAGTCAACGAACTTACGCGACCGGCTACGTCCAGGATTTCGATTGCGACTTCACTCCAAAATGGGGATCCTGCGATGAATATCCGGTAGTGATCCCGTCGAATGGAAATTACGACGCTTACCTGGTCAGGTATACGTGGGACGGCTGCTGGTAAAAGGTGTCCAAAGAAATTCATTTGACATAAAAAACAAACAGGCGTAAAAACATATTCAGGAATTAAATAATCGCGGGAGGAACCAGGATGAATGCGGTGAGCTGCATCCGTCGGCTGCATAGGTAACCCGCGTTTATCGGGGCGGCATGGAATAAACCAATCGCAAATAAAATAGGCGCGCATTGATGCGCCTTTAATTTCAACCTGTTTAATAACTCACGATTCCGAAAATTTTTCGGCGATCAGCTTATCGATCTCAAGACTTCCTCCGACATGGTCGCCTATGATTTTCCCATTCTTATCTATGAAAACCATGTACGGAACCTGGTTTGTTGGAAACTGCTTTTTTATCGCGTGGGACGGGTCATGGAGTACCGGAAAAGTAAGCCCCATGTTGCCAATTATTTCGTGGACCATCTCGGCAACTTCCGGACCTTCTGTGGATATCGCGATGATTTCATACTCATCGCTGTGGGACTTGTAAAATTCTTCCAGGAGGGGAAGCTCTTCCTTGCAGGGTCCGCACCATGTCGCCCAGAAATCGAGAATGACAGGCTTTTTTCCAATGAAATCGGCCAGTTTTATTGCGTCGCCATTAATGGTGACGTATTCGAATTCCGGAGTCGGCTCGCCTATCCTCATGACGTCGGGACCGCTTACGGTTACGGGTGGGAAGGTAATATTGGCGGTGGTTTGGGAAACATCACCGGACCATAATAAAAAGTACCCGATTACCGATGCGAGAAGAATGCAGCCGATAATCACTCCTCGTTTTGTATCTGTCATTTTCTTTCTTACTCCTTAGGTATTAACAATTTCAATATCCGGTTCCCCTGTACCCGGGCTTATAGATCATGGACCCGGTGTACGACCTCGCGCCGCTTGCCTGAATAACGCCCGGAACGGCGTCACGTCGCGCGAAGGCGTTTATAATGAGATCGTTTTCAGCCATTATGTCAATTTCTTCCTGGATCGACGCCAGTTGCGTGCCCATATTCAAGTCAAGATTCTCATTCTCATCCAGACGTTCATAAACCTGCTTCAAAGACCATGCAAGGCTGATATTCTGCCGCAGTGTATCGAAGCAATTGCTGTACGATGCCAGGGCTTCATCTATATGGCTGGTGTCGCCATCGACTTCAATCATGTCTTCGTAGTAACCGCCGAGGAAAAAATAATAATACGGTTTGAGTCCGTCGCTCATCAATGACACTTCCGCCGCCCTGGACATGGTGTCGATCGCCTCGTCGTATCGCTCCATTATCCAGAGGACGCGGGATTTGAGATAGTAGGCAAGGCTGTCTTCTGAATCCAGATCGATCGCGCGCTGCGCTTCACTCAGCGCGCGATCAAGGTCATTATCAAGCAGGGCGGCATGCGACACATATTTCGGATCAAGGACCTCGATTCGATGCCCGGAAGCGTAGCCATCGACCAGCTGCGCTTCGGATTCCCTGGTATTTGGTTTGATGAGGATCATGCTGATCGTGTAAAGGTTGCCATCGAATTCATCGGTCGTAACCTCATCCAGCCTGATAATGGTCCAGCCTTCTTCTGTTCTGAAGGGCTGGGATATGTCGCCGACAGTCATGGCATAGGCAAGTTCCTGGTACTGGCGTGCCCGGTCGAGTTTCGGGAAAGGTTCCATGCGTCCGGCATCATTCGCCGTATCGCCATTGGAATATTTTATTGCAAGCTCCTCAAACATGGATTCATCGTGGACAATATCCGAATAAATTTCCCTGATTTTCGCTTCGGCATTTTTGTTGGCAAGATCTTCGATCTGCGACTGCAGGATCTCGACGCCGGGGAAGCGCCTGACCTGGTCGCGGATACCGGTATCGATAGCGCTTTCGCGGATTGCGAGGATGACGTCCGGACTGAACCCGATGAAATTACTGATCCGGTCGCGTTCGGCACGCATGTACGCGTCGAGGGTCTCGGCGATATTTCCCTCGTAAACGTAATCCGTATCGACCTTCGCGACCTTGGTATCGAAGCCGGAAACGGTTTTCGTTCCGCTGATATTCTGGCATGCGGTTGCAAGTGCAACAACCAGGACCGTTAAAACTAATTTGAGACTAAAATCCATTTCCAATCCGTTCCCCCACCGGTTTCACTTTATTTTACAATGATACTTAATTCAAGCAAACATAGGTATAGATACTGCGGCCCGGTCTGTAATTTTCGGATGCGGATATCCCCTCGAAAGTTCAATGTCATTTCAGCCTGGATTTGACGCGGTGGAAAATCGACGCGAGGTCTCTGGGCTTTCCCCGCGGCGATGCTTTCCCCATGACGTCCGTGAAAAAATCTGCCCCTGTTCCGTGGGTCAGCCGGGGATTTTTGAGATACTCCCTGAGTGGTTCAACCGAGGATTTCCACGACAGGTCAAACCGGGCCTTTTCGAATCCTGGTTTGAACGACTCAACCGGTTTTTCAATTGTTGTGATAATGGCTTCGGCATAATTGGCAGGGTCACGGGAACACACTGTTTCGCCGATTTCATATTTTTTCAGAAGATCGGAATATTCATCGCCTCCCGATACCACCTGTGGAATTCCGAGCCAGATGCATTCGATTATGCGGGTACGTACGGCGTATGTCGATTCCAGGCCGTAGCGATGTGCTGATACGCATACAGATGAGTTCACCGCGAGCTCGCGATATCGCTTCAATTTCATCCAGTTTCCAAAAATTATGTGTTTTTCCAATCCCGATTTTGCCGCCAGCATTTTTATCTTGTCGACATTCTCCATTGCCGGGATGTGGGGATTTGGATGGTCGGTGCCGGGAAATACCAGGACCGCATCAGGTACTTTCTCGAGAACCGACGGCATCGAGCGGACTACAATTTCCGGATCGAGCCAGTCCCACATTCCCCCGCCCCATAGGATAATTTTTTTTTCCATGATGTCTGCGTATTCGACGGGCAGTTCCGAATT
Organism: bacterium; assembly: GCA_036397475.1. Classification (GTDB taxonomy): domain Bacteria; phylum JAJVIF01; class JAJVIF01; order JAPKYR01; family JAPKYR01; genus DASWIV01. Next base: position 6,018 of record DASWIV010000210.1, on the reverse strand, counting down.
TTCCCGCGATGGAGGAGGATCTCCCGGTATCCCGAATGGGACATACCCGATCATCTGTTCGACCGACGATTCCTCTAGCCACGTTTCTGGATTGATCCTGTTGAGGATCATCATCGCGCCTGTGAAAAGATCGACCTGTTTTCTGCCGGCAGCGATGAAATAGTCGCCACGCATCAGCGCTGCTATCAGAGCCGCCAGATGCCTTTCGTGCTCGAACGACTGCATGTTCGCGCTCTGCCTGCGGTACAGGACCAGATTTTCCCATATCACCGGGTCGAAGAGATCGACCATCAACGCATTTTCAAATTCCAGTAAATCAGGAAAATTCAGCGTGAACAAAGGCGGCGCGAGAATGAAATCGAAGTTGTTGAAATACCCGGCGTTGATTTCAACCGAGTCCCTGTTAATAAATCTGATTCCGTCTTTTTCGCTCTGAAAATCGCCTTCGTAGAGGACACTGACATTAAATTCATTCGTTAGTTCGCCAGCGATTGCAAGCGCGCGGATCGCGGGTCCGGCGATCTTTTCGCCTAGGATATCGTAGGAAATTACAAGAATTTCAGGCATGGGACATCGTACGAATTGTACCATGACGGGGCTGGAAGGTCGTTATTTATAATTCAATTGATTTAGGTTATAGTTTTCTGAATGCGTACAGGGAGGCTGTAATGAGTTACGGACTTGGAATTCTTATCGGTACGGGAATCTTATGGCTGATGGACCTTATCCTGGTTCGTCCGATCGTAAACGCGATGGTGTCAGGGCGTATGCGCAGCGAGGGCGTGTTTCCCGAGGACCTGGAAGGTATGTCCGGCGGCGATATTGCTTACTGGCAGAGAGTGCACGATCAGATATTTATTGTTGTGGACGTGATCGTTTCTGGCATAGCGGGATTTATCGCCGGATTCGGATTCGGAATGACCTTGATCGGCATGTCGTTTACCAGGACTGGATGGCCTGGGATGCTCGCGTTTATCGGGCTGAGTTTCCTGGGGGCTTATATGAGTGGTTGAATTCGACCGGTATCCGGACGAGGAAAACCGTTTTCCACATATTTACTCACAGAAGCCTGTTGAGAAAATCGGGGATGCGCGCGAAGTGGGAATTTCAACAGATTGCCGGCAATGACCCACATGGTAATTCACACGGCAATTTTCCATGAAGGTCTGATTAATAAAAGTTTTCAGGACTTACCCACATTTTCACCGCCCCTTATTATTATTATTAGTATTTAATATCCTATCAATAATAATCTGATTAATTCCCACAGATGTTAAGAAGTCGCGAATAACAGCCGAAACACTTAATCAGGCTTAAAAATCGGTATCAAAACAGCCAGTATTTTTATCTAAATAGGTGTAAATATTAAATTGCATTAGGCTGAATGCATGGATTTTTGCTGTATAGCGTCATATAATGAATAAAGAAAAGTCCAGGATTATTCCTGCCGATAATATAACTTTGAGAATTAATCGAGGACCGCACGGTTTTCGCGCACACAAAAGGAGTGCATCCAATGCGCTACATGTTCTTCTCCCTGCTTACGGTAGTATTACTGCTAACGATTATAATCGGCTGCTCCGGAGATTCGCAGACACCTGTTCTGCCGGGTCTTGGAAATTCGCCGGACGCTGGAATGAACTCCCCTTCCGCTCCCGATATGAACGGTGACAGGACGGGTGAAGATTCCGCGAATGAAACACCAGATTTAACAGACGATCAGTTCCCCCTGCAAGGCCAGCCTTTACAGGTGTCCCATGCATTATGGGGGCTGTACGACATCATGATCGACGTGGAAGCCGGTACCTTCGAAGTGGTGCCTTTGAGGAATGCCGACTTTCACCTTAACGCGATCAAATTCCTTGAGCCGGGCGGCAAAGCCGGAATGTTGACGCTTGCCAGCAAGCTTAACTTCAATGTCGATAAAACCCAGCTCGATCTCGATGTGCAGATTCAGCATCCATTTTCAGGGCTGAACCAGTTCTCGGGATTCGACGTAAAGGGAATCCTGATCACGCATGGATCGCTCTCAGGTTTTTCCGATTCATCGCTCATGCTCAGTGGCATGATGGACATGAATCTCAAGAACGCAGACGGTTTGACGAGGTGGTGGAATCCCGAGGAATTTGTCGGGAACTCAATTTTCTCGTATAACGACGGCGCTCTTGGAATGAAAGACGCAAATAACGATTTTAAAGCCACCTTAAACGGATTCAAATATTTCGCGGACGCACTCGACAAGGACCAGGATATGGCGTCGATGGACCTGACGGACCGCGGAGTGTTCAGAGCCGGAAACGCAAACATCAGGCATTACACGATAGGACTTCCAAACGGGTTGCTCAGCATCAGATTCAACTATGCGATCGACGCAAGCTGGGAGCCGGCAATTATAAAGCCGCCGGTTAACATTCCAGGAGATTTCCCGATCTCGGCGAATCAGCCGGAGCCTTATTTAATTGAAACACTGGAAACTCTTAATACCCTGTATTTTGAAGACCTCGCAAATAACGGTGGAATGCTTGAACTGGATATCAGGGTCTATGACTGGCAGGACGCAACTCCCGTTCCAATGGGCGGAATTGAAAAAGTGGTAGCTGAATGGCCTGCCCTGTTCGCGCCGACGGAAGCCGAATTCGTTTCCGACATGGGCGACTACGGACTTTACCATGTTAGCCTTGTGCCGGTCATTGGCGCCCTTACCTCCACTACAAGATTGACTTACATGGTCTGGGCTGAAAGTGTTGACGGCGATGGATACGGCGGAATACTGGATCCATCGATCAAGCTCACGTCGTTCGATACATTCACCGCTCTTGTCGCGGATACAAAACCGAATACTCCCCCTCAGATCCTTGACGGTGTAAACGGCAACTCGAGTCCGGGCCTGTTCTCGGAGCAGTACACGGTTACCGCGCAGGATATCGATGCTGGCGATACTCTCGAGTATCTCTGGAGTGTTGAGCCTCTCGGAGCGCTTTACAATTTTGACGACGCCGGCAATGGCGACGGAACTCTTGATGTGGACTGGGCCGCACTCGGAATTGGCCAGTACACGGTCCAGTGCCAGGTTAACGACACGAAGGATTTTGTCGAAGCGACAGCCCTGGACATCATGGTCGGCAACACGCCACCGTCACTTGGCGACATCGAAGGCCTTCTTGAAGTACAGGCGACCGATACTTCGGTGAAATATACAGTTCCGGCGACCGATCCGGATGCGGGACAGACACTTACGTTCTCGTGGAGTTTCGTCCCCACCGGCCAGCCGGAAGACTTTTCGATTCCGGGAGATATCGGCGACGGCTCGATGACGGTAGATTTTTCCGGTGTCGATCCGGGAGATTACGATATTAACGTCCAGGTAACCGATGGATTTACCCCGGTTACCGGATCAGCGATAGATATCATTCACAATAACACCGCACCGACTGTGGGCGACGTAACAGGCCCATCGCCGGTCAATATTTCCGACACGGACGCGCTCTATGATGCGACGAAAGACGATCCGGATACTACTCAGACGCTCAGTGCGATGTGGTCTGTTGTTCCGGAAGGCGATGCGGAAGATTTTTCGATCGCCTCAAATCCTGACGGATCGGTGAACATAGACTGGTCAGGTTATTCAGAAGGCAATTACGATGTTAACGTGCGGGTGTCGGACGGAATCGATTCATCCGATGGAACCAAACAGACCGTTATTCGACTTGCTGATAACCTTCCGCCGACTGTCGGAGATATCTCAGGCCCGACGCCTGTAACGCACCAGACGACTTCAGCGGATTACACCGCTTTAATGAACGACCCGGACGGCGATACACTGATCGTTTTGTGGTCGGTCGTACCTAACGGACAGCCAGAGGATTTCTCGATAGTTGGAAGTGAGGGTAATCCTCTCAACGTTGACTGGTCAACGATTCCGGATATCGGGGACTACGATATCAATGTTCAGTTGGACGATTCCATTAACGCTCCTGTAACCGGGACACCGTTCACGGTTACCCTTGACAACATTCCTCCACTGGCTGGCGCAGTCAGCGGTGCCACCAAGGTGACATGCGCTAATACGGCGGAGCCTTTCTCAGCTCCGTATTCGGATTTAGATTTCGGACAGTCGCTTACCATAATGTGGTCCGTTGTTCCAACGGGGAACTCGGCGAGTTATGTAATTCCGGCGGAGATCGATGGGTCATTGATCTACGACTGGTCATCCGAGCCCCTTGGAGACTACGACGTTAATCTCCGGGTGGACGATGGATTCGCGCAGGTAGAAGGTACCCTGTTGACGGTAACCAAGCAGAATCAGCCGCCGTCGGTTGGAAATATTACTGGTCCGGCAGTTACGACGGATGAGGACACAGAAGATTACTCGATAGTTCCTCCAGCAACGGATTGTGACGCCGGACAGACGCTTACTTACATGTACTCGATTGTTCCCGACGGAAACACCGCGGTTTACGACATACCGAGCGCGGACGGTTCGCTTACGGTCGACTGGTCATCATATGGCATCGGCCTCTGGGCTATGGGATGCGAGGTCAGTGACGGCATCGAGTCGTCATTTGCCGGTACTCTTGTTGTCCAGGTGAATATGGGAGCATGTGTCGGCGGTGTCCATTCATTCGATGGTAACATCTCGATAGGAACATATTCGGTTGCCGCGATGAGCATACTTCCGAGAGCGGATATTGCTTACATGGACGGCGGTATCGGCGGAATAAAAGGCAAGGGCCTTGCCCAGATCGGTCCAAGCACAATCGGAATTTTCGATGCCGATGGACCGGGATCGCCATCCGTCACGTTCTCTTACTTCCTTGGAAAAATGGACGCGGCTGTGAGTCTTGACACAGATCCGATCGAGGGACGAATACTCGCGGTCACTGTCAAGGATCCTGACTTGATGAAGGTTATCGATTCTTCGATTATTTTCGGTAACGCTATTAAAGCGCAGCTTAATTATGGCGACCCGGATATTACGTGGGTATGTGCCGATGTCGATTCAAACGGTGACATCTACGCCATCGCGCGGGATGCGACGTCAGGTGTAGCGTACACATTCTATCACTGGATCTGGGAAACCGAGGAAAACGATTTCTACACGCTTGATATAGCGGCTGTCGATATCACTCCGCAGGTTGGCGCAGAGACGGATATTTTCGATCTGGCAATCGACCAGGAAAACAGGAAGATATTTGTTCTTGAAGCCGGAACTGCCGGAAACGGTACAATACACGTGTACGACATCACGCCATTCGGTGTGGTGCATACGACAACGACCACTGGTATCTTCAGCCAGGATCTGGATTTTGACGAAGGCGGATTTACAGGATTTGCCGGCTACGCCGATATCGATATCGACCATGTCGATTCTGACATGGAAAGATGCCGCGTTGTTGTATACGGAAGGCTGTCCGATTTGTCGGGCGAGCTTGTCAGGTTCGATAATGAGATGAATCTGTTAAGCAGTAATGGTTTCATCGACGCGCAGCCAGCGTTCGCTATCAATCCGAACGCTGACGATACAATCAGGAATCTGATTATGCCGGATACGGATGTTGTCAGAAGTTACGACTCACCGGGCGACTGGTAAAGATCGCAATTAATATTATGAAATTAATGGCGCCGAGACATCGGCGCATTTTTTTATCCAGCCAGAAGGTCCAGAATCCTGCTTCCATACGGTTAATTAATTTTTGCCTGAATTATCTGGTAAAATTTAAGTGCAGTGTACTTGACATACCTAAAAAAATCGTATTCTATAATCGGGAGGATTCAAATGAGAGGAAGTGTTGCACTTATAATTCTACTTGCGCTTGCAGGATGCGCAACAGGGAATTCTATAACCCCCGCTTTGGATATTTCCGATATTACTCAGGTGGCCGCGACGTCGTTTGCGGATGATAATCGCATGCTCTGGGGCGAGTGGACGTTTTATTTTAGTGAGGCTCATGATCAGGTTGATGTGGTTCCGAAACGTGCGGGAAGATTCCATTTGAACGCATTGAAATTTCTGGAGGA
>DASWIV010000209.1:0-22593 GCA_036397475.1 bacterium | reverse complement strand
GCAAGTTCGCTTTGCGGTGGACGTCCTGCATCGGCATGAACGATCAGGAACCCGCGATGCTGATAGATGTTACAGTTTTCACGCAATTATCACCGGAAAATATTCCCCGGATCATACAGGATCTCAAGGATGACATTCCTTCTCATCAGATTATTGAAGAAACCGGCGACGGGCGCAATGCATCCAGTCTGATCCACTCAATGGTCAAGAATAACATTCGATGGCGCGATGAAGTTCTGCTGACGGACCGTGAGGTCGGTTCCGCGGTACGTTCGGCGGTGATGAGGTCACGAGAAGAAATTTTGCAGGCCGTGATCGACTCGGGGCTTCGCGGACGTGGGGGAGCGGGATTCCCTGCGAGCCTTAAATGGAAGTACTGCCTTGAATCGGAAGGGCCTGAGCGGTACCTGATTTGCAATGCCGATGATATTTTTCTTGATCGCAACAGATGCGTGATGTGCGGACGGTGTGTCGAAGCGAATGTGAAGCATGACGGGAAGCATGAGCTGGAACTGGCAGGTCGTGGAATCAAGACCAGTCTGAAAGCTAATTCTCCGGACGGGATTGGCGGGACATCACTTACCCGTGACAGTCACGCAATCCAGGCCTGTCCGGTCGGAGCATTGACAGTTAAGCAGGAAGCGTACCGGGAGCCAGTCGGGCACAGGCATTTTGATAAGGAACCGATAGGCAGCGATCTGGAACATCGCCATAACGCCGGAAAAAAAGGGGGCTCGGAAAATGGGAGGTAAATTAAAAATTGCCACCTGTTCACTTGCCGGATGTTTCGGATGCCACATGTCGATCCTCGACATCGATGAGCGGATACTTGACCTCGCCAGGGTCTTTGAGTTCAACAAAACCCCGCTTACGGACATAAAGGATCAGACCGAATGCGATATCGGAATCATCGAGGGCGGCTGCGCAAACTCCGATAATGTAGAAGTGCTCAGGGAATTCCGCGGTAAATGCAAGATACTGGTCTCGATCGGCGACTGTGCCACGATGGGAGGTGTTCCGGCGATGCGGAACAACATACCGATCAGGGAATGCCTGGCGGAAGCATTCCTCAGCGGACCTACCGTCACTCATGGAATAATTCCGAACGATCCTGAAATTCCGCTGATGCTTAACAGGGTGTACCCGTGCAACCAGGTAGTGAGGATCGACTATCACCTGCCCGGATGCCCACCCGGTGCCGATTCGATTTTTTCGTTCCTGTCCGCGCTCAAGGAAGGCCGAAAGCTGGACTCGGGAAAATGCCTCTTGAAATAGAACTTGTGGATCGGGACGGAAATATAATCGATAAAAAATACCGGGACTGACTGTCGAGGCAATGAAAATACTTGTATTGGGATATGGGAATCCGGGCAGGGAAGATGACGGGCTTGGTCCGGCACTTCTCGACAGGCTTGAAAAGATCAAGCTGGATAATGTCACCTGCCAGTCAGATTATCAGCTTAATATTGAATATGCGGAATACTGCAGCCTCCATGATGTGGTTATCTTTGTAGACGCATCGGTCAATCCGGAAAAGCCCTTTATCTTCAGGCAGGTATTACCGTCGCAAGAGGTTTCGCATACTACACATTCAATGTCGGCTGAATCTGTCGTTGCGCTGTGTGAGTCGATTTACGGGAAACGCCCCCGGGCTTTTATGCTTGAAATAAAAGGCTTCTCTTTCGAGATCGGTGAAGGTTTGTCGGGTCCCGCAGAAAAAAATCTCGATGAGGCGTTTATCTTTCTCCACAATTACCTGCTTTCGATCCTGTCGAAATAGAAAACCCCCGGAATTCTACCGGGGGGTCTGGAGGAGAATTTATTTAAAAGCCTAGTATCCAAATTCGGGAAGGTCGGGCATTTCAATATCTTCGAAAATGCTCTGGGGCAAAACCTGTGGCGGCATAATTCTGCCATCTCCCAGGCCTTTGAAGTCAAAGTCAAACCATGGATCAGGATCGGGATCGGGGATCGGGATAATGATCAGGTCTTTGAACTGGTCGTGGAACCATGGGGGAAGTGTCAGCAAAGGCTTGAAATCAACGGAGAGGCCATATATCGCATGTCCGCTCTGAGCCTTGATTCTCAGGAAATAAGTACCTGAGCTAAGGAATCCGCTGGAGATGGCTTCCGGCTTGGCTCCTCCGTTCGAGAAAACTATCGGGTTCAGGTCTTCATCATAGAGGTACAGGTTCAAATCGGCAGTTCCGTTGGCGATCCAGTCGAGAGACGCCTGAATCCTGGTGTTATCCTCATCAAGAATAACCTTGATGTAATCGTTCTGGTCTTCACCGGAATCGACTATCGAGTAAACCTCATCGCCATCGGGATCTTCATCAAATGAAAGATTCGTGGTTAGTGCATCGTCGTTATCAGTCTCATCGACCTGTGTTCCGCCTGCGAATTTGATGCCATAGTCGGCCGTGCCTTCGAATGCCTTGACCCGGGCGTAATAAACTCCGGGAGCAAGGTCTTCAATGTAAAGAGTTTTCGGGCCGCCTGTGTCACCATTAAGGTACTGGACAGGCTCCATTCCGCTGTTGTAGAGATAAACATTCAGCCACGCATCTCCGAGCCACCCCAGCTTGATGTATAAATCTAGTGCCGGAGCGAAGGTGATGATCTTATAGTAATCGTTCTGGTCAGTATCCTGATCTACATGCCCCTGGTAAAAGTCCAGGTGCTGGACCACGATCGCGTCGCCAGTATCGTCATTAGGTTCGAGCAATTCTTCATCTTCAGAAGTCCAGACAATCTGGACATCCCGCTCACCCCTGGCGGTAAGGAATTCCGCTTCGGCCTTGCTGTTGTAATTCGAAATTTCGAGACCTGTATCGCCGGTGACAGGATTCGATGCTCCACCTGAACAGCCGATAGTGCCGAGCACAAGCGCAAGAACTGAAGCGAGAAGGATTTTGAGAGTATTGGTTGAGATAATTTTTGTATTCATATCGTTTCTCCTCATATCAGGGAATAATTCCCGTGGTTAGAAATTAAGAGCAATACAGATGCCAATTCATCATGTTTCCAAAAATTATGGTTGTTAAGATTAAATTTCCCAATAAATATAGAAAATGCAAATAAATATCCCTGAAATTGGGATATAACGCGTTTTGCCTTGACTGGAAATATCCCGGTATTCAATCAAAATGACAGAAAAAACCCCCGGATTATCCGGGGGCACATTCAGGAGGGGTATCGTATATATTAAGATGGATTACATCCAGTCCTGGAGATTTTCGTAATGCGCATGCAGTACATTAACCATGCCCTGATCTCCATCCTCTGAATTTACCTGTTCCGATTTTGACTTCGGACGCGCAAGATCCTGTGATGCCGAGGTGTCATTATCGAGACTTTTGCCCATTAAGGCTGTACCGATCGCGAACATAACCGCCATGAATCCGACCAACATCGCCGCGTAGATCAACTGTTTTGTAAGTGTTAATTCGTTCATTTTCGGACTCCTCTCATCGTACATTTTTGAGATTCAATGAATATTGGAGCAAGGGAGGTTCCAAATATGAAAAATCAAGCAAAAAACGGTGAAATCAGCCTGCAATGGGCATGTCCGCACGGCTTATGACATAAAGACAGCATATTTTCAGATGTGGCTGAGGCTTTGCAATTAGAGAATTCAATCAAAATAAGAGAAAACTCCCCAATTTTAATCGGGGAGTTTCATTATCATATATAGATTATTTTACGCCGGGAAAAACCGGTGTTAGTGAGATTACACCCGTTCGATTCGCACCAATAATTCCGAGATCGATTCGCTGCCACCGGTGAGATCGGATAGGGTTCGTCCGTTCGACTGGGCAACCAGACTTCGGGGATCGAATCCGGCCCTGGAATAATTTTCTCCGGCTACAGTCACATCGTCGATAACGACATCCATACTTCCATTGACGCGACTCGAATGCCTGTATCCGATTGCAGCTGTACCCGGACGGATACTCTGTACAACCTGTACTTCGCCGTCGAATCCGGTGTTGTCGGCTTTCGCGATCCTAATCCTGGAGCCGTTGGCAAGGTTCAGGCGTTCAGCGTCTCTGCGATTAATGAAAACCTTGTTGTATCCAGGAGTTTTTCTGTCCCAGTTGTCGAACGGGGTATAAGGGATGTACGAAATATCACGGCACATGATGAGTCCCATCGATCCATCTGTAGAACCCGATGCCGAATAAGATGGCAGGGGATCGAAGGATTCGCCGGTGAGAGAATTTTTCGCAAGAGCAGCTTCCTCGATATATAACCGGACCGCGTCGCGGGAGCGCAGATTTTCCGGACGATCATATGAAAATCTACCGCCACGATTGAGTACATTAACCGCACGCTGCCAGAGTTCCGGCCTGATTGAATTTTTCCATCTTTCTTCCGAGAATACGCTCTCGCCAAGATGCTTCCGCGCCTGCCTGAAAATATTCAACTCACTGTCTGACGACGGACTCGCTACCGCGAGATTTGCCACAGCCTTCAGATACCAGTTATCCTGGTGGTCAAAATTGTTTCCTGGGCCAAGCCCATCCCGTCCGAAACCGGCAAGACCCAGCTGCTTTCCAAAAGCGACCAGCATCGCTTCAAGGTTCGACGGCATGTTTACACCGTCGACATTAACATCCTCTACCAGTGGATCGACAACAGGCTGCGAAACTGAATCCCTTTCAACCGCCCAGCTTTCCCACTGAGACGTATCCGGGAAAATGTAATCGGCGTATTCCGAAAAATCGCCAATTCCGGTATCGCATGCGATGACCAGCGGAATCCTGCTTCTATCCTTCAGAATGGCTGTGTTGCGCTGACCCGATGACGAATCCGATGTCTGCGATGGCTGGTGCATGATAAGAACTCTGGCGCCATAAGGATACCCGTCCCCGATCGACGGAATTACGTCATGTGACACATTTTCCGCCAGAGGGAACCACGGTCTCTTCGATGGGTAGCCGCTGAAGGTGGAACTCGTTTCGTAGTTTGCTCCATCGCGCGCGATCTTTGTTCCGAACGGTCGATGAAGATCGGTACTCAGGATCTCGAAGGGATAAGGGGCATTGCCGTCGTGGAATGGATTCATTCCTTCGGCATTAATCAATACGCCGCCATCGGATCCCGGATTACCGGCAAGAATATTCAGACCGATTATCGCCAGCGCATTATTGAAACCATTCGAATGCCCGGTAGGCCCGGTATGGAAATCCGCTATTGATTTCCTGCCATGTGAAACAAATTCACTGGCGGCACCGATGATTTTTTCCGCATTTGTATCGCACGCCGATGCATACTCCGCAATAGACCTTGTGAACAGCCGTTTCTTAAAAAGTTTGAACGATGTTTCCGCGGTAATTCCACCGGAATTGTAGTCCGCATCAAGATCTCCCTCCATTGCCGGCCCGTCGATTTTCACACCGGCAGCCTGACCATTCCTGATAACAACAAATTCATCGGCTGACCCGATACCGATCTCGTCTGCACGGAGATATCCTGACGGCTTCCCGTTTTCTAATTTTACAAGCCACGACGCTGACGAGTATGCTTTCAATCCATCAGATTCAGCGGCTCGGGGATTCGCATTTTCGAGGAACTGCCGGTCGAGTTTTCCATTCTCGATTATCCAGCGGCACATTCCCATGGCAAAAGCGCCTTCGGTACCGGGCTCAACCGGAATCCATCCGGAAAACTGCGAACTGGCAGGCAACTGCGCGTTCACGACCGTGTATTTGGCGTTCCTGTTAAATGCGCCGTCCGCGACCATGGTCGACACGGAAGCGGGCGATGATTCCAGTTCCGCGAATCCAGGCCCGAAGAAAATTACATGCTCAGCGTTTGCGTAGTCAGGCTTCGGAATTGAATCTTCAGAAACCCACTTTCCGCTTCCCCAGCTTCCGCATGCATTTTTCCATGCCGATTCTGCGCTGTTCTTTCCGGGAGCCTGTTCCCGGTAAACATTCATGGAGCCAAAAGACTTCTCCATGAACCACTCGACAAATTCCCTGCGCCCTCCCGGAAGATTCCCGGACATGAACACAAGCTGATTATTTACCGGACCCAGGTCGGGATGGTTTGGATCGATCAATTTATTCAGATGCGCTGCGTACTTCAATTTGAACGCGGCTACTGTCATCTCACCGGCGCGAATTTTCTCTACATCATGTCCCATAGATACCGCTGTATTCCTGTCTTTAAGGCCGAACACGCTTCGAATTCCGTCCACATTCCCTTCGCCGAATAAATTTCCGCCATTGGTAATTTCATCGACTGCCTGATTGAAGTCGATCGTTTCCCAGCGGTTATCGCCGCGATTTGTCCCACGCTTGCGCTTAAGGACCTTCCTCAGGCGACGTGGATTGTAAAGAACGTCGAGGACCGAGTCCTGTATATCGGGATTCGCGGCTCCTTCGACCGATGCCAGTTCAGCCAGGGTCGAATCATATGGAAGATTCGGGTATCTGGAAGCTGAACTCAGGGGATTCCCGTCGACCTTTACCAGGTACCCGTCCGTAAGCTTGCATTTTACCGGCGACGAGAAATTTCCGTTATGGTAAGCGGAGTAAATGATATTTTCAGGCTTATTCAGATTGTATTCGAACGAGCCATCCGTCTGGCCTTTGGCTTTCATATCGCGATTCATTTTCGCGAAGATGCCAAGTACTCCACTTGTGAAGAGTCCTACTCCTCCGACCAGCGCCGCTGTTTTCAGGAATTCCCGGCGTGAGTTGGGTTTTTCCGCATGATTGAAGAAATCCTGTTCAGTCATAATTAATGGCTCCCTCCCAGTCCTTCCATTTTTTCAATCTCGCCACGCAGCGGGAGCATTCGGAACGCCAGTATGAAAAGCCAGATTCCAAGCACCACCACGGCCGCTCCGACAATATATTCATTCAGGCTGGGATGGTAGCCCAGAGACCAGCGAATATTCTCAGGAAATGCCGTCCCGTACTGCTGGGTCCTGGGGTCGCCCCATTCCTCGAATACCGGGAAAAACAGAGCAGGGATTACGATGTTCAGCCTGGTGCCAATCATGCCTATGACAACACACAATCCGGCAAAACCAAGCCATTTGACACTTCTGCCTGTAGCAGGCATTGCTACAATAATGACAGGGATCACCATCCCGAGTCCGACTTCAAGGAACCAGAAAACGTAGAAATATGGACCGTATAATATGGTCTGCCACGTGCCTGTTTCCTCAGGGATCTGCCCGTAGAATGTGACCAGCAGTTCGGATGAATGCAGAACGATATCAAACGCGAGAATTCCCATGGTCAGCCTTGCGAGAAGCATGACCAGTTCACGTTTTTGTTCTTTGGGAATATCTACAAAAGTCGCGGTCAGGAAAGTGAGAAGTCCTCCACCCGAGACAAGAGCGGAGATCAGGAAAATGATCGGGAACAATCCGCCGAACCAGAAATCTCTGGCTTTTACGACCGCGAAGATCGATCCGGTACCGCCGTGTACACCGAACGCGCATGGAATTCCAATTACGCCCAGCATGAACATCCAGTAGTGTGCTTTTTTCGTCCACGAGGCACTCGGCTGTTCCTCACCCATCGCGATAAGTTTATAAAGCTGCCATCCCCACCTGCGTTCCGACGCCCATCTGGCGAGAGGCGCTCGCAGGACTATCCATAGCTCTGCTAAAATTATGACTGCATAGAACATGTAAAAATAACATTCCCATGCAAGTACCGAAGTTCTCGATCCATTCGACACAACGTAAAGCATTCTTTCTGGATGCCCAAGGTCAACCGCGATAGCCAGTCCGCCAAGTGTCAGGCAGATAAATGCCTGCGTCAGGGCAAGCGGGCCTATCGGCTCCATTTTCTTGACCCCGAAGACATAGATCATCGTAGAAAGCAGGAACGATCCCGCCGATAAACCAATGAAATAGATATAAACGGCCACCCACAATCCCCACGGAACATGCTGGGTCAGATTTGTCGGCATCAGCCCCTCGGTTACCCGGATGTACATTCCCCACATGCAGATGAGTGAGACAACAATAAGAATCACAAGACCGAGTAGCTGCCATGCTGTTAATTTTGGTTTTTCTGTATCCATTTGTGTCTTGCTCTCCTTATGTCAGATAGTAAACGGAAGGTTTGTTGCCTAGCTCTTCCTTGAGCCGGAAATGATTACGGGTTCGCAGCAACTCATGGAGATTTTCGCCGTGCAGTCGGCATGTGGCTTCAGGATCGTTTATATTCCCGAAATGGATCGCTCCCGGAGCGCATGACTCAGCGCACGCCGGATTCAATCCCTTGTATACCCTGTGAAGGCAGAAAGAACATTTTCTTACATTGCCGATCGGGGAATTAAGCCCTTTCCGCACTCGATTCTCACCGTACTCGGGAGATGGCTGTTTTTCCCAGTCCGCCGGAGGTTCGTTATACCAGTGCCCGTAGTCGAACGACCTGGCTCCATAAGGACAGCCTGCGATACAGTAGCGGCATCCGATACAGATGTCGTAATCGACAACGACAACACCATCCACATCTCTCTTGAATGTAGCCTGCGTAGGACATGGATAAACGCATGACGGTATCTCACAATGGAGGCATGGACGGAAAATAAAGTCGCGCCTGATATCCGGATATTCTCCATATTCTTCCGCCCAGAGAACGTTGTAATCGACTCCCGGAGGAGTTTTATTTTCAGCTTTACAGGCAACTACACATGCGCTGTCTCCCATGCACCTGCGGATATCGATTATCATCCCGAACTGCACACCCTCTTTTATGAGTGATTCCGCCTGTGCGTTCATCGATGCGACCGCGGTCGCTATAGCTCCCGCCGCGGAGCATTTGAGAAAATCGCGCCTGTTTATTCCGGACGTAGAAGAATGTTCGAATTCACCGGACGGGGACTGGTAATTTTCATCGCCACCATTTTCCATTTGTTCATAAACAAAAGAGTCGATCACACTGAGATCCACTTCCAGTCCGTCCTCTTCATCATGCGATGCGCATCCGCATGAACTTTCACCGGTTCCACCGCAGCAGGATTCATCGCCTGATACTTTGCCAGACGCTTTCAGGAATTCTAAACCGCTTTGATTTTCTGGTGGTTGGTTTTTGACGGGTTTCGCAGGCATGAACAAAAATTCACGCCTTGACACTTTTTTCGCATTACCTGCCTGTTTTGCTTCCTCGATCAAATCTATTTCATCTTTGATCATGCGAACATCTCCTCAAGCATGTGAGAAATATATCAAATGCCGGAATATAAAGAATGTGAGTGTAAAACGATGCATCAGCTTATAGGTTAACCAGGCTTGAAAACAATTGTGGGGAAGTTTAACCCTGTTTCAGTAAACTGTCCAGAAAAATTGGTCAGCCTTTATAATTTTTTTACCTGTATTAAATGTGTCATAGGGTAAAATGAGTGCTACAATAGCCACCCGTTGAAATACTTAAGGAAATTCTGCTACCATCATTTTCCTGATCATCAGGCTCTGGAAGGTAAAGTAGATGAGACAATCAAAGCTGACAAAATTGAAGATTCGACTGGTTCAGGCATCCATTCTGGTTGTGGTGCTGATCGCTACAGGCGCAGTCTCCGGTCAGGATGCCGCCGATGGGGAAGCCGCATTCAATTCCAATTGTAAAATGTGCCACACTATTGGTGGTGGCGACGGTACAGGTCCCGACCTGAAAGACATTAACAGCAAGTATTCGTTCGACGAGCTTGTGTCTTTTTTATCAGACCCATCCACATTCGGTGTAACTTCTATGCCTGGGTACGAGCATCTTGGTACAGGGACACTCGAAGCTATCGCTATCTACATGGGCGCTTCTCCGGAAACGGTTACCGAAGATCCTCCGGCTGAACCGGAAGAATCTACCGAACCGGAACCAGAAGAAGCGGAAATTCATCCCGGGGAAGCAGCATTCAATACGAGCTGTGCCGGTTGCCATTCATTTGGCGGCGGAGCAAAAATGGGTCCGGACCTCTACGGAATGGGCGACCTCTACGGGTATGACGATCTTATTGCGTTAATTAAAGATCCAGCCGCCTTTGGAGTTTCCATGCCTCCGTTTGCAAGTCTTGGTGATCAGACCATTAAAGATATTGTAGACTATCTCGGAGTGAATCCGGGACATACGGTACAGGCTGTCGAGGAAGAACCCGCTGAAGAACCGTCTGAAGAGATTGAAGAAGTCGAGGAGCAGCCAGCCGGTCCCGATGGACAGGCGGCTTACAATCAGAACTGCAAGGGTTGCCATTCGATAGGCGGAGGTGCCGGAGTCGGACCGGACCTCGAAAATATTGGAAACAACTACGGGTACAACGACCTGGTCTCCCTGATTAAAAATCCGGGATCGTTCGGAATATTGATGCCGCCATACGCCAGCCTTGGTGACGAAACGGTAAAAGCCATCGTGAGATACCTTGGTGTAAATCCGGGACACACGGTCGAACGGACGGAAGAAGAGCCGGAGGATGAGCCGGATTTATCCGAAGGCAAATCTTTGTTCGATCAATATTGCTCTGAATGCCACACGATAGGAGCAGGACCCACGGCGGCTTTCGACCTTTCTGATATTGGCGCTCAATACGGTTATGACGAACTCGTTGATTTCATCTCCGATCCTGCTCATACCGGATTGATTTCAATGCCCTCCCACGAAAATCTCGGACGGGAGACCATCCAGAAAATTGTTCAGTACCTTGGTGTTCAACCCGGACATGTTCCTGCAGGCAGCACCGGCGGTCCCGCCGATCTGTCAGTCGGTGAAGCTGCGTTCGAAGAGCACTGCTTTGGATGCCATACAATCGGCGGTGGAGATGGTGTCGGTCCCGATCTGGCTGACATGGGAAATATATACGGCTACCAGGACCTGGTCGCTTTCATGATAAATCCGAACGAGTTTGGCGTTATGATGATGCCTTCCTATGGACACCTCGGAAGGGACACAATCGAAGCGATCGTCCAGTACCTTGGAGTTCAGCCGGGGCATACAGTGACGGGCGCACCAAGCCGTGGCGGCGGAAGCTCGCAGCTTGCCGGATCGCCTGAGTCCATATATTTTGAGGATAAGATCCCGGCTCCATGGATCGATCAGCCGCTTGGAAAAGTCAACGAAGAAGAAGGCGAGGCGCTGCTGCGGTACGAGGGCCTTGATTCAAGCGGACATAAACATCCGGCTCCAACCGTGGACAATCCCCCGCAGGAACCGCAGACAGATATGATGGCACCCGGTAAATCCAAAACCGGCGCTTTACTGAGATACATGCCCGCAGTTATTCTAATTCTCGGCGGACTGCTTACCGTATGGTACAAAAGCTGGGAAAGAGGACAGACTGGTCTGTAACTGCCGGTATTAATCGTAAAAATTACCCGCCGGATTCAATGGCGGGTTTTTTAATATCTATTTTGGAATTCTTGATATTGCCGATCTGGATTTTGAGAGCTTCTGAATATCGCTTCGCCGGGCAGTTTTTCCGGAGTACCTGATAAATTGATACTGTCCTGCAAACTCCCCAACCTTGTCGCCCCACTCGGGATTGTATTTCCGCGCCGCGTCTGCACAGTCCGTCTCCGTAGCCAACGATCCGGAATTATAACCTTTCTTCAGAAGGATCCTTCTTATTCGCCTGAACGACCGGTCGCTTTTTCGCAGCGACTCTGTAAGCATGTAATCTTTTCCGAATTTTGCCTTGTGCCTCAACCCCAGCATAAGAAGGAGAAGTGACGATACGATCAATCCGGCTCCAAGCCTTGGGATCCGCTCGAGTCCGGGAATCATGGGCTCTATGTATTCGTAATAATCCCTGTCCCAGTTGTAGAAGAAATACCTGGCGGAAAACATCATACTCCCAATCGCGGGAAGCACCGTCTTTTCAAAAAATCCTCTGGGGTTGAAAACGTAGAGTTCTTCCATTCCGTTGTGGAACGACAGCCAACCACCTGCTGCCCTGTCGGTGATCCCCTGGTACCACGTCTGTGGGGTGGGATCGAATTCCACCCAGCCGATATCCGGCCAGAAAACCTCGACCCAGGCGTGCGCGTTTTTTTCCTGGACGATATATCGATTGGTCAATATGCTGTAATTTCCCGGTGCATAACCGGTTACAACTCTCGCCGGTATCCCGATCGAGCGGCACATGACAGCCATCGAAGTTGAGAAATATTCACAATGCCCGCGCTTGTATTCCCAGTCGAACAGAAAATAGTCGACAGCATCCTCTCCAGCCGGCACACCGTGGGGCGGATTCAATGAATAATTGTAATGGGATTTCAGGTACCGGATTATGGCGTCGACTTTTTCATAAACGGTTGATTTCCCGGCTGTAACCTCGTATGTCTTTGCCCTGACCCGCGTGAAATCGTAGGACGGCTTATCTTCCGCGTTAGTCCTTCCCGATTCCGGGAGCTGGGTGTAACGGTCGAAAAATTCCGGCTCGCTTTCTTCCAGTTCCGCAAGGCTGTAATCGTAAGCGTTAAGATACGCACCCTGGGCGTAGTGTTTCCTGCTGGTGACGCTGTACACCTGGTTGGCTACAAGAGAATCCGCCGTATTCGGAGCGCGCATGGTGAACATATCGTCGATCACCACTGCCGGAATGGGCATTTTCATTTCGATCGGCTGCCATGGATGAAAAACTATGCCCGGAAGATTTTTCCTCAGATGAAATTCAGCGGTTATTGTATCTTTCAGGATATCGCTGTCCAGAATAATGCCCGCCGCTTCAAGCTGCGGGTGGTTGACCTCACCATGGTAATAAGATACACGGGTTGTGGGATCGTCGAATCGCCACGGGGTCGATCGTGTTTCTTCCGACGAGATCCATCCCCTTCCGGTGTACAAATCGAAGCCTTTTCCACGCCAGTACGATGCCCTGTTGCTGACAACTTCCATCACTATTTCACTGGACTGCGAATTGTGGACTATCCTTGCTTCCGAAATATTGAACTCGTCGCTGAATCCGGCGTACTTCTGGGAATCCGCACCAAGCATTCCGCCTGTTAATAAGCCTGTAGTATCGTCCATATCCGACTCTAATCCCGTCGAGCCGAATGCCGATACGATCGCCTGGTCGTTACCGGGAGTGTACGCGTGATCCACGGTGAAGTAGATCATGCTCGAAACCGTGAAGGCTGCAAGTACCGCCGGGATTCCCGCCTGGAGAGCCGGTCCGATATACCTGGTCAACTGTGCAGGGGTTTGCCTGGATACCGGTAGCGGGGAATAATCTTCGAGAAAATCATATGTATATTTGAGGGCGGAATGGCGCTTCTGCTTGCGTGGGATTCTCGCGAATTCATCCACATTGTTAAGGAACATGGAAATTCCAAGCGCCATCAGAAAAAACAGCAGCGAATAAACAAATTCCGCCGAGAACGACGGTATCGCCGAAAAGACCATCAGCGTAAGCGAAATTATCATGGGGAGGTAAAAATCCTGATGGCGGAACAGCTTGAATGAACGCAATACCAGCATTACCGACAGCATCTCACCAAGGTATGTACCGAATGAGCTGGTGTCGATGTATATCTTCCAAGCGTAGTAAATGAATACGGCCAGTCCGCTTATATCAAGGAACAGGCCAATGCCCGCATAGTATTTCGACCGGATCACGTACCCGGTCATCACGGCTATGACCAGGATGCCTATCAGGTACCACCGCAACGACTCATTTGGCAGGACAAGGTAGACAGTGTTCAGGGCAATGCCAAAAAGGAGCAGGTGCGAAAAATACACCAGCAGGTTCGGTTTGTCTGAACGGTCATTCATTGGAAAAACGGCAATTCAAGCGGCTTGTCCTCCTGAAGGCACTCCCGCCTGCTAATTGTACCATGTTATTAAGATAAGCAGGAAGCCCAATCCGGTTCAGGAATAACCCGGTAATGTTTGGATGTACAACTCAATTATGCTACCATTCGCCTTACTTAAAATCGATTAAACCGACCTGGCGAAAACAGGCGCTACTCGGTAATGTCGAAGGAGGAACACATTTTATGAAAAAGTTACTTGCCCTCATATCCTTAGGGCTACTCCTGTTCGCACTTGGGTGTCCACCCTCTACCCCTCCGGCTGATGACAATTCAGGTGATACTGCGGGTACGCAGACTGATACCGGCGGAGACCAGATGGACAACACAGGCGCCACTGACACCGATATGACCGGTGATACGAGTGGCGACGACGGCATGGAAGCCGGAGACGATGATGATAGTACGGAATCCGGAGATGACGACGAGGGAATGGATGGCGACGACGGTGACGCAGAAAAACCCGGACATTAATTTGAAATAATGGATGAGGAACCGGGAGTATCAATGGCGGTCCGTAGATGGACCGTCTTTTCATTTTAGCCCGGGTCTGACCACGCAGGAAAAATTAATGCCATGGTACACCGATGCCACCGCCCAGGGCATCACGTGAGGGGATATAACATCGCATCCTGCAAATTTTGCCTGGTTGAGGAGGTCGTCATTCAAATCATCCAGCGATTCGGAATGCCATACGCAGGTCGAAGGCTTTTCGTGATCAAATTGATAAGCGCCCTTCATATCGATAAATGCTTCACCATTTCTCGCCATTTCCGTTCTCGTGAGTGGATTCAGGGAATGGCAGGCGACATGATCGGAAATTTGAATTTTACCGGGGGCTGGTGTTTCCCCGGCCCAGACACCTGAGGTTTCAAGTAAAATCGATTTTATTCCCTTTCCGGATAAATTCGCTGCCTTTTCCAGGTAGAATCCACGGGTTCTCAAGTGCCCCGATGAATCGGATATCTTCGCGAATGTGCCGTTAATTTCAATTTCCAGATCTTTCAATCCCGGTTCCTTCTGCTTCTGGGATGAGCGTCCCTGAAGACTTTTCGTTTCTTTTCTTCGATCACGTGGGTGTAAATTTCAGTCGTGGATATATCCGCATGGCCAAGCAGAAATTGCACCGACCTGATGTCGCAATCGTTCTCGATTAAATGTGTTGCGAACGAGTGGCGCAGCACATGGGGATGCACCTTGTCGCCAATTCCGACCGACTTCGCGAGCCTCTTGATGTCTTTCCATGCGTTCGGGCGCTGCATTTTCGCGCCCGACCTCGACGGAAACAGGCAGGTGGTCCGGTGTACCGCATTACTCAGTATCAACGGACGGATTTCCTCCATATAATGCCTGAGGTTCGAGCATGTCACTGGCGGAAGCAGCGACTGACGCGCTTTTGCTCCCTTGCCCGATTCAATAATTATCAAGCCGGCATTCAGGTTCACATTTTCAATTTTCAGTGACAATGCCTCACTGATTCTCGCCCCGGATGCGTACAACAATTCAACCAGCATACCTGTCCGTCGCTGGAATTTATCGCCGTCAAGTCCGGCTTTAAGCAAAAGGTTTATTTCGTCGATCGTTAGATATTCCGGAAGCGACTTGTTCAGGGAAGGACCGTGAATTCCATCAAGTGGATTTGCCGTTATTTTTCCCTTGAACCTGAGATACGCAAAAAAACTTCTGAGCACGGAGAGATTTCTCGAGCGCGACCTCGCGGACAGTCCCGATTTTTCAAGGCTGATGATGTAATCGATCACATTGTCACGTGTGCAGCGGAGGAGCTCAGATTTCGCTGCCGCGTGAATGTAGTTCTGGAATTTGGACAGGTCTGAACTATATGAATTTACCGTGTGTGCGCTGAGCTGCCGTCGAAATTCCAGGTCTTCGAGAAATTCCCGCTGGAGACGGCCATCTTCTATTACTGTTCCAGGACCGGATGGATCGGAATAAGGCATATCAGAGGCTTGAATTAACCGTGGTTGAAATCATGCCCAGCGCGAGCATCGCGCCATAAATTACAAACCCTGCTACAGCAACCAGGAAAAATATCTCCACTCCCTTCCACATCCCTTCCACAAATCCCCTGCCGCTGGCTCCACCCGACGTTTGTGAAACGATGCCGCCAATAACGGCAAATATCGCGAGCCACGTCAGCCCCACTCTCATCCACGTCGCGAAATCCCAATCAGCCATGATTGTCCCTCCAGTTGAATGTCACATTACTTTCCATGCCTACAATTAGAAAATTACCACAGATTTATATATTAGTGAAGATGAGCAAATTCGTTCCTGTCATCGCATGTAAAAATCAGGATGTATTTAAATCTCCCGGAGAGCGTCCACCACATCCTGTATCGTGAGTCCAGCTTTTTTCAATTCAGACCGCATGGTCCCGATTTTTAGTTCCTTATGCTTCGGTATTGTAACCAGCAATGGTTTCATAGGATGTTTCATGACAATATGGGGCGAAATCGCTTTGATTTGATCGCCAAAATAATCAAAGATTTTGACCCATCCCTTCCAGCCCTAACCGGAATCGAGTCTCTTCCCGATTGTTTTTTTCTGGCCATGCCTTATTTCAATAATTCAATCCCGGTTTCGTCCTTGATCGAGGTTACAGGTATGGGAGAATTTATTATCAGGGGAATAGTATCTGAAGCTACTCGTTTTTTACTTTCGTATATTTCAACTGAAGGCACCGGAACATTGACCATCCTGAAATCAAGTGCTTTAAGATGGTCTTTTAGAGAATTGGTTTCAATCGCCACAATAAGGGTAGTTACAACCATCTCTACCAATGTATCATATGCTTTGCGTTTGGTTTTACCCGGGGCGATAATCTGCATCTCGGAACATTCAGCAAGACGTTCTCCTTCTTCTTCATATTCGCGATACGACAGTGAAAGTTCCAGCTGCCTGAGTTTGTAATTAATGTAAATATAAGGATTTGCCTTGATTCGCTTCATGAGTCGATATTTGCTCCTGATGACGTGTCTTTGATTTTATCACAATAGTAATGTAGACGTTCAGCCCGGAACTGAAATATTAACAAATGGCATATTGGACACCGTTCAATACCGATGATATGATTACCCCAGAAATCCCTGAACGGAGGGACCCATTGTGCATTTTGGTCCACTCGAAATAGGTGCTGTCCTCCTGGTGGCGCTGCTGATATTCGGCCCAAAGCAGATTCCGTCGCTTGCGCGCTCATTCGGACAGGCGATTACGGAATTCAAAAAAGGCATTAAAGGCGTGCAGGATGACGCCACCGACACGGTCAAAGACTCTGAAAAATCGGAACATTCCGGCACTGATTCCGGATCAGGCCACGACTCATCGGAATAATCCCCATCACCATCCTGGATCGATAAATTGGAAGGGAAACCTGAACTTAACACTGTCACCGGCCACCTTGAAGAATTCAGGACCCGGATAATTATATCTATAATCTACCTCTCGCTGGGTGTAATCATCGCCCTGGTCTTCACACCCGAATATATATTCAAATGGATCCTTGGTCCCATCAGTAAATTAGACTATGCCCATGTCCAGGTCCTAGGTCCGACCGAAAAATTCGCGGCATATTTCAAAACAGCGTTTTTTGCCGGACTGGTAGTATCCTCGCCGTTTATGCTCCACCAGGGATGGCTTTTCGTCAAACCCGCCTTGTATCCCCACGAACAGAGATTTCTTCTTTTGCTGATCCCGACGTCGCTTATCATGTTCCTTCTGGGCGCCGCATTTATCTATTACATTCTTCTCCCGGCATCACTTGCATTTCTGCTCGGATTCGACCTCGGGGTAGAGATCGAAACCGCGATCACTCTTGACCGCTACTTTTCGTTCGTGATCATGTTCATACTTGCAGGGGGGATCCTTTTTCAAATTCCGCTCATTGCATACTTCCTCGCCAGATTCGGGCTCATCAGCCCGGACACATTGTCATCAAAGAGAAAATACGCGATTTTACTCTCGATGATTCTTGCCGCTGCGATAACACCGACAGGAGATCCAATAAACATGATGCTCCTCACGGCCCCTATATATATCCTGTACGAAATTAGTATTGTGGTATGCAGGCTGGCGTGGAAAGGACGAATCAAAAATAAACAACCAGACTAATTTTACTCGAACAGCGACTGGTCGGCGAATCGAACCACCCGGTGATCGAGAGTCTTATAAAGCTCCAGTAAGTCGTATCGCTTTTCCTCAATTGCGAGCTTGACCGATGGAAGGATTCCACGATTTACGACAGCGCAGGTCGGGTATTCCTTCTCGAAAGTCGCGGCGTAGATAATATGGGCCGGCCTTGATAGCGACTCATTTATCAGCCTGTTCATGACATCAGATGATAACCCCCCGAGATGTCCAGGCAGGATCATCTGCGATGTGGACTTGCAGTATTCAAGGGCTGCAGCCACCTGGCCCATGTGTCCCTCTTCCGGGTTTTTAACGCGCAGGACGACAAATCCACGGTACTGCTTAAACAGCTCTGGCTGGTCAGTTAAAATCAGAATACCCGGAATCCCGGCACCCATTACACGCGCTGCGATTTTTGCGAACGCCGGCTGGTTATCGACGGGTTCCAACGCAAGCGGACGCGACTTATTCTCACCGTAATCCGCGGCAAGAATGATAGCGGCTTCCGGAGGATAAATTTGTCTTCCTATTTACCCGTCCTCCATTTATCGAAACTGCGAAACATCACAGATTATTATCCAGAATTTTCCTCATATATCGCAATAAATAATTCTTCAAATCGGGACGCCGCATCGCCCAGTCGATCGATGCGGTAAGGAATCCCTCCACCTGGCCTACATCCCATCTCTTTCCCGTATACAGGATCGCATGCATCTCCTCCTGCTTTAACAACGCCTTCATCGCGTCGGTCAACTGGATTTCGCCCCGGTGGTCCGGCTTTGTTTTTTCCAGGCATTCGAAAATGCCGGGGGTTAAAAGGTAACGTCCAATTATGGCAAGATTTGTCGGGGCTTCGTTTACCGAAGGCTTTTCGATCAGGTCCCTAACCTTGATCACTCCATGCTCGACCTCTTCCCCGGCGACTATTCCGTACTTATCGACATCGCTTTCAGGAACAGCCTGTACCGCGATAATGCTGGTGCCATACTTTTTATAGGCATCAACCATTGCCCTTGTCGCCGAATACTCGGGCGCCGAGATATCGTCGCCAAGAAGTACTACAAAGGGCGAATCCCCGACATGGTCTTTCGCCTGCAGGACCGCATGGCCAAGGCCGAGCGGCTCGCCCTGCCTGATGTAATGGAACCTGCCCATCCTGTGTATATTCCTGACTATCTCGAGCTCACCGGATTTTCCCTTGGATTTCAGAAAATCCTCAAGCTCCACCGATACATCGAAGTGGTCCTCGACCGCGCGTTTACCCCGCCCGGTTATTATCAGAATATCGACAGCCCCGGCATTCACCGCTTCCTCGACAACATACTGAATGGTCGGCTTGTCGACAATCGGAAGCATTTCCTTGGGCTGGGCTTTAGTGGCAGGAAGGAACCTGGTTCCGAGTCCGGCGGCCGGTATTACAGCTTTTATAACTTCTCGCTCCATAAATAAAAAATAGTCACCTCTTTTTCAAGTCAATTCCGTTCTATAAACCTGAGCGCTTCATCCCACATTCTGACAGCGCCCGGTTTGTCCGGTCCCCATATATACTCGTGATCTTCGCCCTCTTCGATAAACAAACGGTAATGAATTTTTCCGCCCGATTCAAATTTTTCCGCCATGGATTCACTTTGTTCACACGGTACAAGCGTATCGCTTCCGCCATGAAACAGGATCACATCCGACTTTATATCACCCGCAAAATTTATCGCCGACCTTTCAGCCTTCTCTTCAACTGTCATCATATCGATCTGCCTGAATTGCGGATCCGTAATAAAATCACCCGCCCGTTTCTTCATCCATTCAACCCATCGCCCGACATCATACACTCCCGACACTGCCACCGCTCCGGGTATTCCCCTTCCTTCATCCCGCGCGAGCGCAAGCAGGCTGTTCATCGCGCCGTGAGAACTTCCAAGCAGCCACGTTTTCTTTTCATCGACACCTTCCAGCTCGACAAGTTTTTTCCAGCATTCGATCGTATCGTCTACTTCGCCCCTGGCGAACTCGACTTTTCCGTCGCTGCCGTATTCTCCACGGTAACTTGGGGCGGCTATTGTCCATCCGGACCTCGCCAGCCTTCTCAATGCGTAATCGTAGTGCGCCGGAACGCCATCGACACCGCCATGCCCGACAACAAGCGCTCCGCCCTCCGGTGCCGCCATTTCAAGCGGATGCATCCCCGACGGTGCCCCGGAAAAATTTTCCGGGGGAAAATAAAGCCAGCATGTGATAGCCAGGTCCGAGCTCGAATAACTCGCAAGGTATCCTTTTACTCCGGGATACTCCCTTCCCATGAACGGCTTGAGCGGCCTGAGCAGCGTGAACTGTCCTGCGACCCCGGACATCAGATTATGCCTTTCCCGGTATATCCAGGATTAATTATCGTTTCCAAATTCCTGGATAAATGAATCCTCCAGGGATACTCTCTTGAAACTGACCTCATATACTTTATATCCATTATTTACAAGTTTTTCGACAATCGACGGGATCACGCTTTCACTCTCAATAGAGCATACTATCCTGCCGGCATCATCCGTAACTTCGGCAATATTGATTCCCAGCAGGATCGCGCGAATATGCCGCAGCCGATTTTCATCCGGAGTTATTCTAACCTCGGGATCGAGCCTCAATATTACCCTGTTACTTGCCCTGGTGAGCTCAAGTACGGTGGCTATCCTTTTCAGCCTTCCTTTATCGATTATCGCCACTCTCTCGGCGGTATCCTCGACATCGCCAAGTACATGAGATGAAAAAAATACGGTTGTGCCGTCGGCTGCGATCTGCTTCAGAATATCCTTGACCTGGCGCCTGCCTATGGGATCGAGTCCTGTCTGGGGCTCGTCCAGGAATATAAGCCTCGGTTTATTGACCAGCGCCTGCGCGAGTCCGACCCTCTGAAGCATGCCCTTGGAGTACGTCCGCAGTCTTCGTCTCTGCGCTTTCTTATCAAGTTTGACGTAATCGAGAAGTTCGTCTACCCGCGACGATCTCTCTCTCAGCGGCACTCCCGCCAACTCGGCATGATAGTAAAGAAAATCCCTTCCCGAAAGGTAATCATAGAAGTTGGGATTCTCCGGGAGATAACCGATTTCACGGTTCACCCTCGGATTACCCGGGTTCAACCCATTAATTTTTATTTCGCCGGAATTGGGAAAGATAATATTCAGGCAGCATTTTACAAAGGTCGTTTTGCCGCTGCCGTTCGGACCGAGCAGCCCGAAGATTTCTCCCTCGTTAACTTCGAGCGATAACCCGTCAAGAGCCCTGACAGGACGTCGTTTCCCGAAGACTTTTACTACATTTTCCGCTTTAACCGAAGCCACCTGGAGAATTACCTCATAGTAAAAGGCGCGATCTGAAGACCGCGCCCTCTGGCCCCTCCGGCATCGACACCGGGGTGGGCCTATCTCCCATACGTCCCGTAAGTATGCAAATTAATCAGAATGCTGTTTCAAACGCATCCTTGTATTCTGTGTCAATCGATGACGACCCGCCATCGTACGAGCCACCATAGTGAGATTCTCCGGTAATGAATACGGAGATTTCTTCCGACGGTGCTCCCTGGATTCCGCCAAGATCCTCGGCTGTCACACGGTAATAATACCATCCGCTGACGACCGTATTATCAAGGAAAGGCGGATAAAGTACCGGCGATTCGTTCAATCTGCCGTATTCAGTGGCGTAATGCGAACTCGACGTCTGAGTACGGTATATGTTGTACCCCGCAAGATCGCCATCCGTACTGTTCAGATCCCAGTATATCCTTACACCCTCGGGTCCCGAATTCAGGTACGGATTCAATGGAACCGCAGGAGGGATTCCGGCACTCGGATTAAACGTGTTTACGAACCCGGCGTTGCTGGTCACCGTGTTGTTTCCGATAACCATCCTGGCTCGCACAATCGCCACTCCCGATTTCTGAGCTGTGAATTTCCCGCCGGCAGGAGTGAATTTTCCGATATTCGGACTTTCACTTATCCATTCAGCGGCTCCGGTTACTACTTCCGACGTCGAATCGTTGTAATAAGCCGTGGCTTTGAACTGCTGAGATCCGCCCACAGCGACATTTACACCGCCCGGCTCAAGTACCAGGGCTGTCATGAAACGTCCAGGCTGATCGAACGGGTTGTCTCCCTCCTGCACATATAACGGATTTCCATAAGGCGGATTCTTGCTTGTGCAACCGACGTTCATTGTAAAACCAATGGACATAATTGCCAGGACTGCAAGCGATGCCATAATGAGGCTGCGGGACATACGAACCTCCGGGTCAAAACAATTGTAATCTACTGTAATAGCCAGCTAATTCCGGCATCCCAATTGCCGGAAAGGTAAACTTATCATAGTGGCAAATAGGTGTCAAGCAAATACATTCATCCATTC
The DNA here is from genome assembly GCA_036397475.1 of bacterium. Taxonomy (GTDB): domain Bacteria; phylum JAJVIF01; class JAJVIF01; order JAPKYR01; family JAPKYR01; genus DASWIV01. The sequence continues at coordinate 293 of DASWIV010000209.1, read as the reverse complement.
ATCCTGTATTACCCTTAATGAAAATAAAAATTTCCGTACATGAAAACTCCGGATGCGGCATGTTATAACCCTTATAATTTCAACACAACACGCTATATCATGAAATTATCAATTATTCTGCGCCGGGATATGCGCTGAAACCTATGTATTTATCATGCTTCCAGACCATATGGCAAAACACCCTGATCAGACTTAATCATTCTCAAAACGATTGAGATTGCGCAAACCCGTAAAATATGGTATATACTACTATAGAATGCCATTAATCGCTATGGACCCGTGGCGGCTCCTGC
>DASWIV010000208.1:0-5177 GCA_036397475.1 bacterium | reverse complement strand
CCTGAGGGGAACTGCGCAGAATCCGGATATATTTTTCCAGGCAAGGGAAGCAGCGAATCCTTATTACAACGCGGCTCCACTGATAATTGCCGATGTGATGAGAACCGTAAGCGAAGTACTGGGACGCAGTTACAATCTCTTTGATTATGTGGGAGATCCTGAGCCTGACAGGGTTGTGGTACTGATGGCGTCCGCAGCGGATGTCGCTCAGGAGGCTGTGGATTATCTTCGTGAAGTCGAGGGAGAGAAGGTTGGAATCGTAAAGGTAAGATTGTACAGGCCGTGGTCAGCCAAGCACATTCTGGATGCTATCCCACGGTCGGCAAAGAGAATTACCACCCTTGACCGGACCAAGGAACCGGGGTCAATCGGAGACCCGCTTTACATGGATGTCGCCACGACTTTCAAGGAAGCTGGACGCGAAGCTGATATTTATGGCGGAAGGTACGGATTATCGTCGAAAGATTTTACCCCGACAATGGTCAAGGCCGTTTTCGATAATATGAAGCAGCACACTCCGAAAAATCATTTCACGGTTGGAATTCTCGACGATGTGACTTACACGTCGTTGCCGCTCCTCGAGGGAATCGATACGACACCTAAAGGCACGGTGAGATGTAAATTCTGGGGATTCGGATCGGACGGTACGGTCAGCGCGAATAAAGCGGCGATCAAAATTATCGGCGATCAGACGGAAAAGTATACCCAGGGATATTTCGCGTACGACGCGAAGAAATCCGGCGGAGTGACAATAAGCCATCTCAGGTTCAGCGACAGCCCAATACGCGGGCATTACCTTGTAAATGTCGCTGACTATGTCGCGTGCCACAATCCCTCTTACATGGGCAGATACGAGATGGTCAACGACCTGAAAAAGGGCGGAACATTCGTAATAAACTGTCCATGGACGGAGGAAGATTTCGAGCGGATGTTTCCCGGATCGGTGAAGAGGTTTTTTGCGCAGAACAAAATTAAAGTGTATTCGATCGACGCCGTTAAGATGGCCAGGGAAGTCGGGCTTGGCGGGCGCATCAATATGATCATGCAGACAGTGTTTTTCAAGCTGGCAGAAGTTATACCGTTTGATGACGCGGTCAAGTCCCTCAAGAAGGGAATCGAAAAGCAGTACGGGCATCGCGGAAGGGAAATAGTCGAGATGAATTTCAGGGCAGTCGATATGGCTGCGGATGGATTATTTGAGGTTAAGGTGCCGGACCGCTGGGCTGATGCGGAGCTAGAGCCCGACGCAATTTTCGATGAACCGGCATGGGTTACAAATGTGATGCGTGTCATGAATGCGATGATGGGCGACAAACTTCCAGTCAGCGCATTTGCCGCGCCACTGGACGGTGAGTATGTGATAACAGGTCCCGATGGCTCATTCCCGTTGGAGACCACGAAGTATGAAAAAAGAGGAATCGCGGACAAGGTTCCAAGGTGGAATCCGGAAACCTGTAACATGGACAGTGTCTGCGCCTTTGTGTGTCCTCATTCGGTTATCAGGCCTATTCTTGTCAATGAAGATGAAAAATCGAAAGCTCCGAAATCGTTCATTACAATGCCGACGAAGGGCAGGGCACTTCAGGGCCTCGATTACAGGCTGCAGATAAGCGTTATGGATTGCACGGGCTGTTATAACTGCATCGATGCATGTCCTGTGAACAAGGATGCTGAAAAAGCCGATGCGCTCGAATGGTCTACACTCGAACGTGAGATGGAAACCGAAATCGATAACTGGGCATTTGCCACAACAGTATCAGAAAAATCCGGTTTGATGAAAAAGACCGTGGTAACCGGCAGCCAGATGGTCAAGCCGCTGTTTGAATTCCATGGCGCCTGCGCGGGATGCGGCGAGACTCCGTATTACAAGCTGCTCACCCAGTTGTTCGGCGACCGGCTGCTGATCGCCAATGCTACCGGATGCTCGTCGATATACGGGGGAAGCGCTCCCGCGATTCCGTTCACGACAAATGAACAGGGACACGGACCTGCGTGGGCGAATTCATTGTTCGAGGATAACGCGGAGTACGCATTCGGAATGAAATTGTCGCATGACCAGAGGCGTCACCGGATCGCAAATGATGCCAGGAAAGCGATTGAGTCGGGGATCTCGGATGACCTGAAAAATGCCATGGGAGAATGGCTTGACGGCTTTGATGACGGAGAGAAATCGAGAGAAGCCGGTGACAAGATGGCTGAAATTCTCAAAAAGGAAGCAAAAGGAAACAGGCTGCTCGAGGACATTTACAAAGACAGGGATATGTTCACGAAGAAGTCGATATGGGCGATCGGCGGAGACGGATGGGCGTACGATATAGGATTTGGAGGGCTTGATCATGTAATGGCGATGAACGAGGATGTAAATATTCTCGTACTGGATACAGAAGTTTACTCGAATACCGGGGGGCAATCGTCGAAAGCGTCGCCGACCGGGGCTGTCGCCAAGTTCGCGTATTCAGGTAAGAAAACCGCGAAGAAGGATCTTGGCGCGATAATCATGACCTACGGGTATGTTTACGTGGCGACAGTGTCGATGGGCGCGAACCGTAACCACCTGATCAAAGTTTTCGATGAAGCGGAGAAATATCCCGGACCATCACTCATCATCGCCTATTCGCCATGTATCGCTCACGGGATAAAAGATACGGGTATGAAAAGCACGCAGTATGAAATGGAGCTTGCCGTAAGGACAGGATACTGGCCGCTCTACCGCTATAACCCACTCCTTAAGCTGGAAGGCAAAAATCCGTTCACGCTGGACAGCAAGGATCCGGATATGGATCTTGACGATCTCCTCCTCAGGGAGAACCGGTACGCAAGCCTTCACGAGTCGTTCCCCGACGAGGCAAAAATGCTGAGTGAATTATTGAAGCAGCAATATGTAGAACGATGGGAATATTATAAGAGGATGGCGGAAAAGAAGGCTGAACCTGTAACGGCGGATAAGTAGACAATAAAACAGCAAATGAAGACCACGCTCGTGCGTGGTTTTTTTTATTTTTCCTGCCGGTGATTTAACTCCTCATAACCCAGGGCCCTGGATGAGCCTTCCGTGAATGCGTCAAGGACCTTGGCGGATTTTTCGTTTTTATAAATAAATTTTCTCAGGTTCAGAAAATTCCGGATGGCAGCCGCGGTAAAAATTACGCAGGGTTTATTGAAATGTTTGAAAAGGTATTTAAACAGGCTTTCGAAATAGATCGCCAGTGGATCGCCAACCGCTGAACTCTGGGTAGCCTGGAAAGAGGCTCCCTTTATATGTTCAATAATAATCCTCGGATGAACATAAGCCGGCCAGCCCTGTTTCAGAGCCCTTTTCGCGAAATCTGTCTCCTCGAAATACAGGAAGAACCTCTCGTCGAATTTTCCCACTCGCTGGTACACTTCCCGGCGAAACAGCCAGAATGCTCCCGTAGGGTAATCCATTTTCTGGGGGATGGCTTCGGACGAGAATTTGTATTTCAGGGTTGTGGACCAGTTTCTCCTCGGGATGATCTTCCTGAGGCCGCACCAGTCCCAGATTGCCATCATTGGAGTAGGGAAAGCTCCGCCACATTCCTGCGGATTACCTTCCGGATCGACAAACATTCCTCCGATCGGACCGCAGTTCGGAATTCGGCGCTCGATTTCTCTCGCGTATTGATACACGTTACTTTTAAGGCGGGCGTCAGGATTCAACAGGCAGATCCAGTGCGTCTGAGCCAGGTCGCATATTCTGTTGACAGCCCATGCGAAGCCATAGTTTTCGGGTTGTTGTATCAACTCGACAGGGAAGGGGAAATTCTTCGCCGCATTTTTAATGGTGCCGACAGTATTGTCGGTAGATGCGTTATCGATTATTACGATGGTCGGCTGGGCATCCGCCATGAATTCCAGGATAGAGTTCAGGCAGGCGACAATGTGTCCGGCTGAATTGTGAGTGACAATACCGAGTGTGATCTGTGAATGCTCCGGAGAGTAATGTGTCCTTGTGGACATAGCAGAGGGTAGTTTATTCCATTTTAAGGCTGCGAGTCATTAATTCTGTGATTTCGGAAGTCGGATCGACATTCTCAAAAAGGATCCTGTAAATCGACGCTGTAATAGGGAGGTCCAGTTCATGCCTCATGGCGTACTCGTGGACATGCCGTGTTGTTGAAATACCTTCGGCTACCGACTGGGTCATTCCCCGTATCTCATCGAGTTTTTTGCCTGACGCTATAAGGCGTCCGACAGTATTGTTGCGGCTCAGGCGGCTCTGGCAGGTGCATATGAGGTCCCCAAGTCCGCTGACGCCATAGAACGTGCGGACGTCGCCTCCTCGATATTCAGCCAGCTTGATGATTTCTGCAAGTCCCCGGGTAATAAGAGCAGCCATTGCATTTTCGCCAAGATCCATTCCATCGACGATGCCCGCGGCTATGGCGACGATATTTTTGAGAGCGCCCGCTAATCCGGTCCCGATAACGTCTGTTCCCCCATACACCCTGAAGCGATTACTCGATAATATCGACTGGAAATCCATGATTAATTTTTCATCATTCGAAGCGATCAGGCTGATCGCAGGGAGGCCGGACGCGATTTCGCGGGCAAGATTGGGTCCGCTGAGTACACCGGTTTTATTTTCGGGAAGAGCCTGGGAAACCATTTCCCATGGAAGTTCAAGGTTGTGCCCGATGAATCCCTTGGTCGCCGATATCACCTGGGTGGCGGGGGAAATATATTCTCGAAGTTGCAGGAAGGTCGATGAAAAAAATTCGGATGGTATTACAATAATTAATTTTTTGATTCCCTGGAGGCTTGAAAGGTTATCGGTTGCACAGATTTTTTTGTCCAGTTCAAAATCTGGCAGGTATGTTGAATTGCGGTGATTATTGTTGATGTCGCCGACAATTTCCGTCTCGTAAGCCCAGAGAAGTACCATGTGGCCGTTCCGGGCGAGAAGCGTTGAGATCGTTGTCCCCCATGCCCCGGCACCAACCACCGCAATATCGAAATCGTTCGCGGCGCTCATCACACACTTTCCTCGACTTCATCAGTTCTTTCCGCTTCGATACCCGGGCTGGATTTACCATTGCCTTCAGCTGAAATAATTATTTTCTCTTCCCTGGCAGGTTTGGATTTTCCATCGCCGATCCTGGGTTCGGTTCCTTTTGAAAGGCGGATCAGATTGGAGCGATGCCTCCAGATTACGAGCA
>DASWIV010000207.1:0-4457 GCA_036397475.1 bacterium | reverse complement strand
CGAATCGTCTGTCGGACTTATCGAATGATCCCTTGACAGAGCCCTTTTAGTGTGGTTAGTTTATAATTGAGTGGGAACGGTGTATTTTTCGGGTTACCGGAATCGTTCCTCTCATACAATACTTCATTCGGAAACCCACCATTGATCAAACCGGTTTGACCTTCCCAGAGTCTTATAGCATACTTACTGGTGACGTTATGACCGGATCATCCCCTTCGCAACCGACATATGAATAATTGGAGGCAACCTACGGATGCGACTGAAATTAAAGCGTTCACAGACCGGATTCACCATGATCGAACTCCTTGTGGTCATCGTGATTCTAAGCCTGCTGATCTCCATCAGCCTCGTGACTTACGGCAAGGCAAAGCAGCGAGCCAGGCTTAACAGGATCAAATCCAACGTCGCGGAAATTACCCTGGCACTCGACGATTACGCCCGTGACCATGGCGGCTTGTATCCTGCGTTTACCGACTATCATAACGTCGAGCCAGTTGGCGCTGACACTGATCCCCAGCCGCCAGGAGACCCGGTCTTCGGCGTTCCCCAGATCCTCAAGCGACGTGGAAACGCCATTATCGGCGGAGGTCCGCCGCTCACGGACACAGGGAATCCGCTTCAGGACGATTTTTACCAGGATCTGCTCGACCCACCGTCGAATTTTCGGGTGTTGCTATCCAATCTCGATAGAGGTCCCGATCCGAACCTGCCTCGCCCCATGAATCCTGTCGACGCGCTGATTTCAGGTGGATATCTCGATGCTTATCCAATCAACCCCATGCGTGGACCGGGAATCCCCATGGTAAATATCGCACATTTCCTTTACGACTATGACGCCGGCACTAACGATTACCGGTTTGTAAATATAAACGTCAACGGCGACATCAGAATTGGGTTAACCCCTGCTTTACCGCGTCCCGGCGGACTTTACCAGCCAATTGAAAATATCTACATCGACCTGACCTACCCTCAGGGCGATTTCGCGTACATCCCCTTGAGCCTTTCAAGTGAACAGGGTACAAACGCCAATGGCTTCTGGATAATCTCTTACGGCGATGAAACCACGTTGGAAAATAGCGACTGGACAAAACTCTCCATCGACCCATTCACCGGGAATGTCAGGGACCCTCGCTATGCTAACTGGCCCAATCTTCAGCCCCCTTACGGCGACGGCAACCCCGATACTCCTCCGAACCCGAATTATGGGATCGAGTTCATGATTAAACGGATGGCGTACGGAGCCCTCGAAATCAGGGGAAACATATTCGAAGACCAGTTGAAGATCCTCGAAACCAATTAATGTGCCTGAGATTGTACAGTTTACGGAAAATTTCAGCCCGGATGAAAATCCGGGTTTTTTAATTATCCCTGACCGCTGAAACTTCGATTACACCGTCTGTGGCTTTGAGTTTATCGATCATCTCCGGATGCGCGTCGTCGCCGTCTGTGTAAACGAACCTGATCCGGTGGCGCCCGTTTTCCTTGACCATCGTAACACGCTTCACCTCACCCGGACTGTTGTTGAGCGCGTCCATTATCTTTTTCATCACCGGCGCAGTTTCCGTTGTCTCGATTGTGTATCGGTACGTGGACTTTTTGCCCTTCAGCAGGTGTTCGATCGACTGCATCGGGAGCAGTACGAGGATTGTCAGGAACGCTCCCCCTACCGCGAGGATGAACGCCCCGATCCCCACTGCCAGGCCCAGCGACGCCATCACCCAGATTGTGGCGGCGGTTGTGAGTCCATGCACACTCGCACGCGTCTGGATGATCGCTCCGGCGCCAAGAAAACCGATGCCTGTGACAATTCCCGCTGCCACACGTGATGCGTCGACAATTCCGCCCGACGCGGTGAATTCGAGCGATCCGAGCGTGAATATTGTCGCGCCGAGGCAGATCAGCACCGACGTTCTCAGCCCGGCGGTCTTCTGGTGAATTTCGCGCTCGATGCCGATGGCAATACCGATAACCAGGCTGACCACCAGCCGCAATAGTATTTCCTGTGCAGGCAGGTCCATTTATTATTACATTATACTCGGTAATTTAAGCTCGGAAGTTTACAAGCGAAGGGTGGCGCTCATAAGCTGCACGTTTAGACCGGGGATGGGGGAGGGTCGACACCACGCGTCCCGGCTTACATGGCTAATAAATAATCCAGAAATCAGGAAAAGCTGATGATCATCAGCCACAGCAACACTACAACCTTCCCCGCCAGAAAAATCGCCCCCTGAGGCAACACTTCCCCGGCCATGCATCATTCCACTGCATCGCCGGTCCACTGCAGGCTGAGGATTTTCCATGTGCCGCGCATTCTCAGAAAAGTAAATACGTCGAATCCGCGCTGTGTACCATCTTCATCCCGGTAGGTGTACTCGCACACGCAGTAGGCGATGTTCCTCATTACAGTAATGTCCCTGTCAGTCAATTCATCGGATAGCCATTGATTAGAGTCAAATACATCCTCCTGTGTTCCCTGGAGCCATTGCTCTAGGCTGTAGACCGCCTGCCGCTCGCCACCCTTTGAATCCCAGGCTATCACTGAATTAGCATAGAACAATCTGCGGAGGTCGGTCGTACTCTGAGAGGTATAAGCTGTCTGGAAATTGTCGATCACTGTGTTTATTTCCTCGATCTCATCGGCGTTCGAGTTCCGGTTGGTGGAGCTGAACGAAAATATCACTGCCATCAGCGATACGACTGTAATGACTGAAAGAATTTTTTCCATTGTTGATAAATTTCTGAATTTCATTCTGTAACCTCGGGAATGGTTTCGTTATCGGGTGGTGCCTGGTCGGGATCGTACAGGGTATAAGCGAATTTGGGAAGAACTTCCGCCATTTCCTCTACAACAAGGATTACCTGTGCGGTGGTGGTCCATGCCGTGACATTGCTCCTGATCTCGTTGGCGTTATCCGGATCAAGACCGTGGAAAAGGAGTAAATGTCGTCCTGTAAGCCTTATATTATCCGGATCGGAATCGTCCCTCTCCTCAATTTTTAAAAGGTGCCAGCCATAATATGTGGGGAATGGACCGACAATCTCGCCGACCTCCGCCTGGAAAGCGTGCATTTCGAATGTTGGAGCCATTTGTCCGCGCATGAATTTAGGCAGAAGACCAGCGTTCTCATCGGAACCGGGTTCCATGGAATTTTCAACGATGAGATAATCGAATCCCGCCCCTGCTTCGGCAATCGATTTCAGATCGTTTAGCCGGCTTACCGCAGGCGCGATCTTATCCGGCCATTTACTCATTACCGCGGCGATGGCTATCCAGTCTGTGGCTGCCTGGACCTTCAGGACCCCTGGAGGATCGGATTTGTACGTCAGGTAATAAACATAAAGTTCCCTGACGTCGGACGCCTGCACAGGGATGCCGTTGACAGTAAACGCGACCCCGTTAGCTCCCGGGAGGAAATCGCTTTCCACTATCTCTTCGGGGGTTTCTTCCACGGTCGGAAAGTACTCACTCTCGATCTCCGCGACCTTGTCATCGGGCAGGAAGGATCGGGTCTGATATTTGGACTTGACGTTGCATGCCGGTACCGAAAGCAGGAATACGATACAGGCAGCGACAATGATAATTCTGCGATGCTTCATAAGAATCCCCATTTGATTATGTAACCCTAAGATTGTAGTTTCGGTTCCGAGGTTTGGCAAATTGATAATCATTTTCCGAAGTCCGGTTCGCGGGACGAATGGAAGTAAACATTGGCGCGGATGGACAGCAGGTACATCAGGATCTGCATCCGCTTGGCGATAGGGGTGGGGACATAGCTTTTGGACGCGAACGCCTTGAGAATTTTCTGCCCCATGAATTTATCGCTTGCCAGGCGCACAAAGGTCTCGCGATTGAAGGTGGATTTGTAGGCAACATTCTGGACCCTCATCCAGTATTTGAAGATAGGACCAAACTCGCTGTTCACGCGGTCGGTGTATTTCTGCACGACAAGATCGGGGCGTTCCTTTGAAAATTCTGAGATCGCATTAGCGGCTATCTCTCCCGACCGCATAGCGAAGTAAATTCCTTCCCCGGCCGCGGGGAGGACCAGTCCGGCCGAGTCGCCGGTAAGGAGCACGCGTTTATATCCATGCAGCTTGTACTGTTCCATCGGGATCATTGCGCCATTGCGCTTGGTATGCGTTCCACCGTCGATGAACTCTTTATGAATCTCCTTCATGCGCTCGAGGAAGCCATTAGCCTTTTCACGCTGATTCAGGTCGGTGCCGATCCCGATACTGACCGTTCCGTCCTTTGGAAAAATCCAGCCGTAGAAATCGGGACTGACTGCGGGGGAATAATTGAAAAGGCACCTGTTTTCGAGAGCGTCTATTTTATCCTGTGAGACCTTGAATTCGTCCTGGATTGCGATCACCGAATTAAGTTGCCGTCCCATCACCTGTTTCGCCATTCTGCTGACAGCGCCGTCGGCCGCAATAATGAAATCCGCTTCTGTGGT
>DASWIV010000206.1:0-10269 GCA_036397475.1 bacterium | reverse complement strand
ATCCGGGACCTTCTCCGCAACCGATGGATTATTCCGACTGCTTCAGCCTTGGAAAACCTCTTCCTCCGGGTGCAAATGGATACCAGTGGAGCTCCGGTTACATAAACCAGTGCTCCGCAGGTACAGGCAGTTACCAGAATTACCAGGATATCGATCCGGCATTCGATATGACCCCCGGCGACACCTTCTATCATCCGACCAACACCCAGGTATCGCAGGGCGCTGACGATGGGACTGAAATGGGGGCGTTTGGCGGTCCTGAAGGCGACTGGATTCCCCCAAGCCAGGTCTGGTAAAAATATTCCGGGATAGACTACGCAACCCGCATTTTACATGCGGGTTTTTGCATTCTATACTGATTTCATTCATATCAAGCGAGTGTTTTTGCAATGCGCAGTTTATTTAGTCCTTTATTCACACTCTCCCTGATTCTGCTGTCCATCGGATGCTCAGGGCAGCCTTCCGATTCCGGTCCCGCTGACGATAATAAGAATACCGTGGTCACTGAGGAATCGCAGGGAGAAGATTTCGATGGAGTCCTTCCACACGGCAGTATCGATCCCGATCTTGAACCGACAGAAGAACAACTGGCCGATCCATTCTGGCATCCGGAAAAAGTCGATGATCCGAACGAACCGGGTCCGGAAGCGGAATTCCCGATCGTTGAACCCATGACGAGGGAGATGTACCGTGAAATTACCTCACTCGACTGGACCGGAACATTCAGGTTCCTGGTATGGGAACGACGCGATCCGGAATCGCGCTCGATCACTCACTCCATTTTTCAGTATATCCCTTCCGCGCCGTTCAGCAGACTTGTCGCCGAATGCAAGGACTCGTTCACCGGTCATGAATACTATGCCCGGCTTCCCAACGAAATTGACTACATCTCGCTCCTGAATTATATCGATGAACACAGTGATTACTTCTTTAACCACGAGGAATTCGAGGGGATCGAGAAAGGCAAACGTCCGGTCTCAGAAGACTTCGATTACATATTTGCGATGACGATCCCATCTTATGGCATCGATGTAGACTCAGAACGTCCGATAGATTATGAGATCGCAAAGACAGTCCCGCCCGGCGGTGAAATTCCGGAAGAACTCCAGCATGTGAAGGACATTCTGAATGAATGGACCGCCGAAACATTGGCGACCGAAGAATAATTTGAACTCGTATTTTCAACTACAGCTGAATCAGAAAAAACCGGGGTCTGTATGTAGTATCTCTGCGTTGGAGTAATCTATCTTGATACACTACTCCCCCACGACTGCTCGTTGCTGTCTATGACCACAATCGATCCATCCGATAATCCTAAGGTGAAGTAAGAGGCATTAATTTCACCAGGCTGTCCGGCTGAAGGAGCAGGAAAACCAAAAGCCAATACCAGAAATGCCATTAAAAGTAATAATCTTCGATACATTTCATTACCTCCTGTCTCTATATACCAGATTGTCAGTTTAGCGTTAAGTCTACTTTCTTTCCCAGATTACATGCCTTTCGGTGCTTTCGGGCTTATCGATCGCTTCCTCTTCTTTATCTGGAGGCGGGGGAGCTTCGGGAAGCGGGTATTCGCTGAACACATAATCCCCTGAAACCTCGTCCAGATACTCATTCGCGAACATCACCCTCCGAGCTGTTTCCGGATGCGATGAGAACCACTGCCCTACTTCCCCAAGATCGTCATTACCCGGAATTTCCTTGTCCAGTTTATCCAGAAAAGAGATCAGGCCATCCGACGGATACCATCCCGACAGGTACGTCAATTTCACACCTATCCTGTCGGCGTCATACTCATCCTCCCTGGAATATCCCTGCTCCACCAGGACCAATGCAACCCCGGCCGCGATCTGTACCGCCTCTTCATCCATGTCGAACGCTCCAAGTAGAATGGAAAATCCAAGCTGCCTTAATAGCGCGTCCTGCATCCTGTCGCGGCCATGCTTCCTCTCGACATGCCCGATCTCATGGGCAAGGACGCCCGCTATCATCGCGGGATCACGGTTTGTAAAATCAAGAATTCCGGTAGTAAGAAAAATAAATCCTCCCGGTGCGGCGAACGCGTTTATTTCATCGGATTCAATAATATGGAATTCGTAGTCGATCCCTTCCCTTGTGGTGAATTCCAGAAGCCGCGACGTCAGTGTGTTGACCAGCTGGACATCTTCCGGACGGGTCCACTCATCGTATTCATCCAGCACATCGTCCCTGACCGATCGCCCGATCTCGATCTCCATTTCCGTGGAGATGAGGTTAATGGCATGAGCAGAGATCGGGAGCAGCATCGAAATAACAATGACCGATACCAGAATTAAGAATTTTCTCATGATATACCCTCTTCAGGATAAATAGTTATTCCCCCAATTATTATCATATTTTTACACCCGGGCACTGACAAATAAATTTGTCAATGCTACAAGCCTGTTTTTAAGAATTTTCTCATGATATACCCTCTTCAGGATAAATAGTTATTCCCCGAGTTATTATCATATTTTACACCCGGGCACTGACAAATAAATTTGTCAATGCTACAAGCCTGTTATGTGGTAGCATGGTTTGTGTGTGCAAACTCATAAAAAAAGCCGGTATTTCTACCGGCCATAATTTCATTCCTGTAATACTTTTTTATGAATTCGTGTCCGTCTCTGTATCTGAATTCACTACCAGCACATCGTTCACGGCGTTCACGAACATCTCATACCGAGCGTTCTCGTCTGTCATTTTAGTGTCTGAATACGGACACTCAGTCATTGAGCCTTCGCTGCAATGCTCGGTCAGCGATACCAGGAAAGCGGTACAAGCGTTGAAACATTCTTCTGTGCAATCCTCATCTGTCATATGAACGAATGCCTTAATGTCCGGCTTGCCGTACTGGTCTACATAATCCACATACAGGGCATTGTAAAGGGATTTATAGCTTTCCTCCGGATATTCCGTTACTCCATCCTCGGATTCCCGGGGCTCGCCAAAACTGGTCAATAATGCCGTCAGCAGATGCTTTCCGCCTTCGGTTGCGCAGTTATCACCGCAATCCACGTTTACTGCCTGAACCACAGGGGTACTGCCGCCGGATGAACAGCACGAATGCTCCGACGATGCTATCTGGTCTTTATCAGAGCTATGGCCTTTTACATACGCTTCCAGCTGTTCCTGTTCTGACATGCACTGGCCGCTTCCTGAATTCATGCTATCCATCGAACATGAATGACCATCTGGATTTTCGGAAATGACCGGGGCATTATCCAGTTTCTGGGTTGTTTCTTTAATTCCGTACGCAGCCACCGCGAAAATGGCGGACGCGATTATCAGAAAGGTTAGTATCCCTTTAATTCTGGCTTGCGAGGTAGACATAAGTACTCCTTCTAAATTAGCGAAATATTGCAGGTGAAAAGATTTACAAGGCTAAATATATAACATTAGTGACCGATTCGCCATAGGTTCAGCCATTGAATATTTTTAATTTTCTGGAGATCCGGGACTTCATTACCAGATATATCCGGCTTCCACAAGTTCCTGTTTCCTGAAATAGATCTCAGCCGCGCAGTCGGGACAAAGCCACCTCTCCCTGTCATAAAGGCGGTTCGCCGCTTCAACTATCGTGACGCAATTTACCGCATCGACATTCGACTGCTGCATCAGGCAGTACCCGTTGTCACCGTGGCAATGGCTGTCGAGAATTGTCCCTGTACCACTCTATGCGTTGAAACTACGTCGGGTCAGGTCAAGATAATGACCAAATTCATGTGCTGCTAAAATAGATACCGCACGGTCATACACTTCCTATTCATAGCCATCCTGCCTCAGGCGTTTCCAGTCCATGAACCGTTTCGCGGATATGACTATATACGGGTATCTGCTTAACCCAGAAACGAAATTGTTCCCTGCATCCCCAGTTGTCATGTCCGCATCGATTATCAGAAAGAATATCGCCGACAAACTGGTAAGTCTGGCAGGTATTGTCACATTTCTCTGGACGTTTGTCGGCGGCACCCGGCATACCAATAATCTTGTACAATTGACTCATCCTGCATCTGGTGTTATCCTTGATGCGACCTCAATACCACACGTCAGTGCCGGAGGGGTGTCCCGTTTGGACTGAGAAGCGGCCCGCGCTAACCCTCGAACCTGATCTGGATAGTACCAGCGTAGGGACACGGCTTCACAAATCCTGTGCCCGTACGCACAGATTTTTTATGTCTGAAATTACTAAAATAAGATGCACGGTGAACGGGGAATCAGTAGAAATTCCATCCGGATTCCAGCTTACCGACTTTCTCGAAAGCCGGAAAATTCCCGTGGCGGCAGTCGTGATCGAGCACAATAAAAATGTACTTCCTAAGGGGAAATACGATAATATTCCGCTATCCGACGGCGACAATCTTGAAATAGTCCAGATTATCGGCGGAGGATAGAGGCAAATTCGCGGATTAAAATACATGAGGCAGGTGTGGATGAGTTGGCAGGAAAAAATATGCCGCACATAGGTCCGAAAGACCGTCCGCACGGGCACCTCGGGTCAGCGAGTACAAAAAAATTGGCAAAAGAAGCTGTCGATAAAACAAAACTCGGAAAATATTTCCAGTTCCTTAAAGCGGGAAGTATCCTTCCGGTGGTCTACGCGGTCATTGCATACCTTGTCCACAAGAGCGTTCCCCTTGCGATAGTTGCCTTGCTGTTCAGTTTCGTTTACCACTTCATTCTCGCGCGTGGATTCGCTGAACGCTCCATGATCGGACTCAACAAATGCGAGGAAAAATCCTTTGGGCGTAAATGGGCGGAGATGTTCATAGCTAAAACCGTGATCACGCATCTCCTGATAATGACATATCTGATAGTCAGTAAACCTCTGGGAATCTCGGGATGGTACTTCCTCGCGGTCGGGATAGTCCTGATCTTTATCGACAGGAGCATCACCAATAAACACATCCCCGACCTCGCCTGGGAACAGAAGAAAACTGCGTGGGCGGAAGACAAAATGATGAGGGATTGATGAAAAATGACGTCACACGATCCATTGATAATAGCTGGTGAGGAATTCCATTCGCGTCTACTGGTCGGGACAGGGAAATATCCCGACAACGACACAATGGTCGCGGCGCATGAAGCTACCGGAGCTGAAATTATTACGGTCGCCATGGGACGGGTCGATTTTAACGACTCCAACCATTTCTACAAGGCTCTCGACTTTTCGAGATATACTCTGCTTCCGAATACAGCGGGAGCGTACACGGTCGAGGATGCTGTACGAATCGCGCGACTCGCGAGAGAAGCCGCAAACACCAACTGGATAAAGCTCGAAGTACTCGGCGATCCTGAGACCTTACTTCCCGACACGGGTGGAACCCTGGAAGCTGCGAAGATACTCATCGACGAAGGCTTCACTGTCCTTCCGTACACGAATGATGATCCAATTGTCGCGAAAAAACTCGAGGATCTTGGCTGCGCTACTGTCATGCCGCTTGCAAGCTACATCGGAAGTGGACAGGGTTTTCTCGATTTTTCAGGTATTGAAATTATTATAGAGCGCGCGAATGTGCCTGTCGTTGTCGACGCCGGACTTGGCGTTCCCAGCGACGCGTCGCAGGCGATGGAGATCGGCGCGGATGCGGTTCTCGTCAACACTGCCATAGCAACCGCCGGAAATCCGGTCATGATGGCGGAAGGTTTCAGGCTCGGGGTTCAAGGCGGACGTCTCGCGTACCTGTCCGGACGCATGAATAAAAAATTCTTCGGCTCAGTCTCGAGTGTCGGTGCCGGACTGAAGTGAGTTATTCCATCTCTCCATCGCCGCCATTCGGGTTGGATTTCGCGGCTGGCGGTGGAACGAATTCCTCGTATTCGTGCGATCTGGCCTTTGCAATTGGTACCAGTTTGAACCCGTAGCCCTCACCGACACCGACATCGTCGCACTCGAGAAGGATCCGGGCGACAAATTGAAAGCCCCAGTCCTTCCCGAGAATCTCAGTGCACGCGGCCTTGTCGAAGTGTTTGCGGGAAATGAGCTGGATGATTCCGAGCAGAAGGATCGAGATCGGAACGGAAATATCGCGATCTTCGAGCCGGAACCGCAGTTTGGTCGTGTCGTGGAATAGAAACTCGAACTGTCGCTGCGGGTACTGGGTAAAATATTTTTGACCGTGCAGATGATGAAGATTTTGTAATAGTGATATCAGACGTAGATTCATTTTAACCACCTGTAAGTAGTACGTATGCCGAAGCCCTAAACTGACAGGTAAACCGGGAAAAAATTAAAAAAAATTGTAAGTCAGGATAATTGGAGCGAGATCATGAATAGAGTAGCTGCGATAAAGGAACATATTAAGAGAGCTAACGGCGGTGCGGTTACACAACTGCGGTTCGCCAAAGAAGGCATTATTACGCCTGAAATGAAAGATAATGCCGTGCGTGAAGGACTCGACGCGGAATTCATTCGTAAAGAAATTGCCGAAGGGCGCCTCATAATCCCCGCCAATATTATGCACCCCGAAAGCAGGACAACCGCTATCGGACGTAACGCCCTTACCAAGGTAAATTCAAATATCGGCGCGTCTGCTGTGGTAAAGGACCTCGACGAGGAAGTCCGGAAAATGAAAGTATCGGAAAAATACGGCGCGGATACGGTGATGGACCTGTCTACCGGCGGAAATATTCCCGAGATCAGGGAAGCGATACTGAGAAATTCAACTGTCCCGATCGGAACAGTCCCCATATATGAGGCTATTGAGCGGATTAAAGATCCGCTGGATTTGACCCCCGAATTACTCCTCGAGATCTGCGAAGAGCAGGCGGAACAGGGAGTCGATTACTTCACAGTCCATTCATGCATACTTCTTCGCATGATGCCTATGATCGAAAAACGCATCACCAAGATAGTCAGCCGTGGCGGATCGCTCATGGCTCACTGGATGATCTCCCATCACATGGAAAATCCGTTTTACACGCATTTCGATCAGCTTCTGGATATCTGCCGCAAATACGACGTATCGCTCTCACTCGGCGACGCGCTCCGTCCGGGAAGCACCCACGACGCGTCCGACGAGGCCCAGTTTGCCGAGCTTGCAGTACATGGCGAACTGAACAGGCGGGCACAGGCTAAGGATGTACAGGTCATGATCGAAGGCCCAGGGCATGTTCCGCTCGACCAGATCGAAATGAACATGAAAAAAGAACAGGAACTGTGCGACGATGCCCCGTTTTATGTGCTTGGCCCCCTCACATGCGATGTAGGCGCCGGCTATGACCATATTACCGGAGCGATCGGTGGCGCCCTGGCAGCGTTTCACGGAGCTGCAATGCTGTGTTATTTAACCCCCAAGGAGCATCTCGGACTTCCCAACGAGGCTGATGTCCGCGACGGAATCCTTGCGACCCGAATCGCCGCTCACTCAGCCGACCTTGCCCACAAAAAACCGGGCGCTGTCGAGAGAAACAATGAAATGTCGAGAGCCCGCTATGGTTTCGACTGGGAAAGCCAGTTCGCGCTCGCGCTCGATGGCGATAAGGCTCGTGAACTCCACGACGAGACACTTCCGGAGCATCAGTTCAAGACAGCGGAATTCTGCTCGATGTGCGGCCCGCGTTTCTGCTCGATGAAGATATCCCAGGGCATAGAGGACTGGAACGCGGCGCTGAAAGAAGAAGAACTGATCGCGCCTTAATTCCCCGTGAATAAAATCGAATTTTGAGACAAACTGGGGATCAGCTTGACCCAGTCGCCGGAAGATATCAACTCCATCAATAAACTCATTCACGAACCGGCGCGAATGTCGATCATGGCTGTCCTCTCAGCGGTCGATCAGGCGGATTTCAAGTACCTCATGACATCAACCAATCTCACAAAAGGCAACCTCTCGTTGCATCTATCCAAACTCGAGGATGCCAGCTACATAGAAATAATCAAATCCTTCATCGGGAAAACTCCCAACACCAATGTGCGATTGACCAGGCTTGGACGTACTGAATTCAATAATTACATCAGGCAGATGAGAAAACTCATGAAAAATTTATAACAGCCTCTATCTCGATACCCTTATGTAAAAGGCACGCACTTAGCGGTGCGTGCTTTTATTATTCCGTGATAATGATAAAATTACCCCGGTATGAATGACCGACACGTTTCATCCGATGACGTCTTCTCGCGGCATTACCTTCTCGACCAGATCGGGCGCGAGGGCCAGGCCGCCTTACTCAAATCCCATGCCACCATTGTCGGGATGGGCGCTACCGGATCGAGAATCGCGGAGCTTCTTGTGCGTGCGGGAGTCGGACGCCTCACCATTATCGACAGGGATTATGTGGATTTCTCCAATTTAACCCGCCAGACATTGTACACATGGTCTGATGCTGAAAGGTGCCTTCCGAAAGCCGAAGCTGCCCGCCGCCACCTCAACGAAATTATGCCGACCTGCCAGGTCTACCCGAAGATCCTCGACCTCACCGCCGATAATATTCACTTTATTCTGAAAGGCGCTCATGTCGTGTGCGATGGGACCGACAATTTTGATACCCGCTACCTGATCAACGACTGGTGCATCACCGAAGGTGTCCAGTGGGTATATGCGGGTGCGGTGGGAGTCGAAGCATCGGTCTTCCCGATCATCGGACGCCATGCATGCCTTCGATGCATATTCCCCGATCCTGTCCCCCCAGGATCGCTTCCTACCTGCGATACATCGGGAGTGATAGGCACCGCAACATCGCTTGCGGCATCCCATGCCGCAACACTCGCGATCAGAATGTTAGTGAACGACATCCCCGATCCGATCCTGCGTACGTGGAACGTTTGGGACGGGACAGATTCAAGCTTGATGCTGGACCAGCTTAAAAAATCAAACGAGGATGAACCATGCCCGTTATGTACCGATTACGTCACGGAATTTCTGGATTCGGAAGTCACGGACGAATCCCGGGCGCTTTGCGGACGGGATACGGTCCAGATTAATACCGGGAGAAAGATAGATTTGAATTCATTTGGAAATTCGATCGATGGAGAAGTTGAAAATAACGGATTCCTGTTGAAGTTCAAGGTGAACGAGCATACGATTCACCTGTTCGAGGATGGCCGCGCGATGGTGAGCGGTACAAGAAATGTTTCGGAAGCCAGAAGCATCCTGGGTAAATGGGTGGGCACTTGATACATGTCTGAACAGGCGGAAAAAAATCCTGTAAGCGAATCCGAACTTGTCGAAATGTTCGAGCGAATGTTTGCTTCTGGCTCGATGCCAATCGATCTCCTGATCGGAATTGGCGACGATGCCGCCGCTTTCGAACCCGGAGTCGATCCTGAATCGAAATTTGTAATTACAGCCGACATGCTTGTACAGGATATCCACTTCGTCCTTGGAAAGCACAGCTATTACAATATCGGTTACCGCTGTGCCGCAGCGAACCTTAGCGATATTGCCGCGATGGGCGCTATCCCGCGATGGGCGGTCTGCACTCTCGCGACCCCCAGAAATACTTCCTCGGCTAATATTGAAGAAATCGCCAGGGGCCTCTCGGATTGCCTTTCAAAATTCGATACACGTTTGATCGGTGGAGATTTAACCCGGTCCCCCGGACCAATATCGATCTCAATGACCGTAATAGGTGAAACAACAGGGCGCCTGGTCAGAAGGACCGGTGCGGTTCTCGGGGATGTAATCGCCGTCACCGGATATATCGGCGACCGGTCCGCTGGCCTTGCCATGCTGATGTCAGGAATGGAGCCGGACTCCGACTATGCGAATTACCTGATAGATCAACATCTTAAGCCCGAACCCAGGATCCTCGCCGGACAATTTTTCGCCGGGATGGATGGAATACATTCAATGATGGATATTTCCGACGGTGTTGGCATCGACCTGTTCAGAATGGCGAACGCCTCCGGTACCGGGTTCAGGATATTTGAGGAAAAATTTCCGGTCTCACCGGAACTTGGAAAAGCGGCTTCGGCACTTGGACGGGACATCATTGATTTCACTACTGGCGGAGAAGATTTCGAATTACTGATAGCCGGGACTGAGGAAGCGGTCAACTTCGCAATCGAGACATTCGCCAGCGACATCGATCTGCCTTCACTTACTATAATCGGAGACATGCTAGACAAGCCCCTTGGCATGCACATGCTTAGATCGGACGGAAATGTCGTTAATCCATCCGACCTCGGATGGGATCATTTTAAGCAGGATGTCCCCCCCGAACGAGAGATTATCGAATTGAGGGAATTGGAAATCTCATCCCAATCTGAAAATGACACCATTAAACTTGGCGAAAAAATAGGAAAGTCGT
>DASWIV010000205.1:0-4615 GCA_036397475.1 bacterium | reverse complement strand
GCAGGCACGTGAATACGTTCAGCGATGCTCTCAGGGATGCTTTACGGGAAGATCCTGACGTTATCCTGGTTGGTGAAATGCGGGACGCAGAGACGATCGAGCTGGCACTCAGGGCTGCGGAGACCGGACACCTCGTTTTCAGCACTCTTCACACGATCGGCGCAGCGGGAAGTATCTCGAGAATTATTGACGCGTTCGACCCGGCGGTACGCCACACAATCAGGGTTCAGCTGTCGCTTTCACTCATGGGAGTTGTCAGCCAGGTCCTTATTCCCGCGAAGGATGGAAAATCCCGGGTTCCGGGATGCGAGGTACTGATTGTTACCGACGCGGTCCGTAATCTTATACGCGAGAATAAGATCGAGCAGGTCCCGAACCTGATCCAGTCGGGTGGCGATTCAGGAATGATCAGCTTTTCGAACCACGTGTCGCAGCTTGTTAAAGAAGGGAAAATCGATACGTCCGGCGGAGTCGATGTCATAGGGGAAGCCTGGCGGATGTCTGAATTGATTTTCGAGGGTTGAACATCGAGTGAACCAGAAATACGAACTCCCCGCGGTGATCGCCCTGATTTTATTTGTATCGGTTATGATATGGATACAGTTGCGAATGGCGATTGATGTGGCCGGTATTTACCTCAGGAATATGCTGTTCCAGTTTTAGTGATTGCACCAATGAATTTTCCCGATGAAACTACCATTATCATTGTCGATGCTCCAGGCTTAAAAGGGATACGCCAGCGCGTGCAGCAGCTTGCGTCGAGGTTTGCGAAGATCGTATCGAAGAACAACGGGACAGTCTGGTACATCGACGAGCCTGGAAATATTGTTACCGTTTTTATATCCCCTGAAAAACCGATCAGTAATCTCTGGAGATGGATATCCGGTCCGGAAAAAACCTCCGATGAAATCCGGCATTTCATTCCGCCTGCCGGACTTCCGTTCGGGTATCACAATGTCGGGATTAATCAGTGGAACCATTTCTGGTACAGGCTGACACTTGGATCGAGATTTAAAAAGGGAAATGGTCCGGTAATTCTTATCGTGGCGAATGTACTTGGCTATGGCTGGCTTGGACGTCTGAACGAGACAGTTTCAATATATGACTGCGCCGATGAGATAAGCGAATTCAAACAGGCGTCTCTGAACAGGGAAGCTGTCAAGGCACAGGAGAGAAAATTGATCGGGGCTGTCGACGCGGTTGTCACCACATCGCTGAATCTCCATGAATCAAAATCTCCCGGCGCGAAAAAGTCAATGCTGATCAGGAATGCCGCCGAGATCGATCACTTTAAAAAAGCGCGGCAGAAATTTCCACGGCCGGAAGATATTAAAAATTTAAAAAAACCGATTGTCGGATTCTACGGGTACCTGGCTGACTGGCTTGACTGGGAATTGATCGAGTATTGCGCGAAGAACGGGGCTGAGTTTGACTGGCTTTATATCGGACCTACAACAAGGGATTTATCGTCGCTTGAAAAACTCGATAATTTTCATTTCATCGGGAAAAAACCGTACGATGACCTTCCTCAATACCTTTCACATTTCTCCTGCGCACATATTCCTTTTGACAGGACACCACTAACTGTCAACGTCAATCCGGTCAAGATATATGAATACCTGGCAGCCAGCGTTCCTGTTGTCGCGACACCTCTTCCCGAGCTCGAACTTTTCTCTGACATCTGCCCTGTCACAGACGATCCAGAAAAATACCTGGCATCGATACGCCAGGATATCGCGGAGAATTCAGAAGAAAAGTCAAATATCAGAATTACAAGAGTAGAAAATGAAACGTGGGATCAGCGT
Organism: bacterium; assembly: GCA_036397475.1. GTDB lineage: Bacteria > JAJVIF01 > JAJVIF01 > JAPKYR01 > JAPKYR01 > DASWIV01. Next base: position 2,810 of record DASWIV010000205.1, on the reverse strand, counting down.
ATTCTGGATTATGCTAATCTGATTACAGAATTACTTACGTAATTATCCCACTCGTGGGACTGAGTATAAGGAATGACAGAGGGGGAGTGTGCCCGCATCCTGCGCAGGATGCGGCGTCGCGACGGTCAGACACGTTGCCCGGACTGCGACGGAGCGAGACACTGGGTCGCAAGAGGAAAGGGACAAATCAATCTCTACACCTGCAAAAAGTGCCGCAGAAAATTCAGCGATCTGACGGGCACTATTTTCGAACGTACCAGGACTCCTCTTCGGAAGTGGTTCAAGGCGATCGACATGTTCCTCCATCTGGACATTAACGCCAAAAAACTGATGCTGGCGATTGAGGTCACATACAAGACCGCCTGGTCCATGCTGAACAAACTCCGCTCGGTGATGATCGATGATCTCAGGCGGATCGTCGCTACCCACTTGTACTCGATGTGACCGATGAGTCCGCTGAAACTGAGAAATCGGTGATCTGATACCCCTGCGCGAATGTCTGGGTTAAAGTGTACGCGTAGCTATCGACATCGTAGAATTTTATCTCGGTGACATTCCCACCGAGGTCAAATGTCTTGTGTTCATCGCGTAGCGTGACCATCATGTCAGAGGTCGCGTCGTATTGCAAAGTACGCTCTCTCACCATTCTGCCCATACCGTCGTATTCCCACTCGGCTTCGTAGCGGGTGTTGATGGTTTCCTGAACTGTATTGTCGAAAACCCGTTTTCTCACGATTCTGCCCGCGTCGTCATGGAAAAATTGTACCATATAATACTGCGGACCCCACTGGTCGGTGGTACCTACTTACAGTCCCATTTACAATCCAGTATTTAGCACCCCTAGTCTGACTCACTTTTTCAAAATCATTATGGATTATGGTCGGTCTGTATAGTTAATGAATTATCATCAGAGTATAATATATTATATTCACATAATATTTCATGCTTAAATGTTTGTTTTAAAGAATTTGATTCAAGCCCTTCATGTAATGCAGGTGCGTCATCAGATCTGCACCTCAATAGCTGAAAAATATTACCGTTCTCTCTTAAAGCATTAAAATAATTGGTGATTAAATAAATGGATTCATTATCATCATTTGGCAACAAGAATATATATTCATACGTATATGACCTAGTATCTACGGTACTGCTTCCATGCAAATCCGAGTATCTACCAATGTCTACCCAATAATTTTTTGAAAATAAGGATCCTGGTCTTATTTTTGCAGCATATAAATCATATATGTCAGGATATCTGCTAACCTGATTTTCCAAATCAAAACTCTTATCCCAGTTATCTAGAATTAAATATAGTAAGTCCTTGCCCAATAATTTTAGATCCTCTGTTGAAAGTGTATCTTCAAAGGGATGATAATTATTAGTATTTTCTTGCTGTTCTAATCCTCTTTCCGACCCAGAACAATTTGCTCTAGGATAAATATTGATCAGCAAGATAATAATTAAAAATCGTAGTTTGGTTGTCCACATACTCCACAATTCGCATCCTTCCCCGGGTGCCCTCTAGTAAATTCGTGAGGCTCCTGCCGAGGGAATTTAGTAGAGGATGAGCCATAAAAATATTCATGGCTAATCAAAATTAATTTACGTAATTATCCCACTCGTGGGACAGAGTACAATGGAGTTTTCAAACCAAACCAGTACTCTGGAGGAACCCACGAATGGGACATCAGACATTGTACCACGAAGGAATGACAGAGGGGGAGTGTGCCCGCATCCTGCGCAGGATGCGGCGTTGCGAGGGACAGACACGTTGCCCGGACTGCGACGGAGCGAGACACTGGGTCTCAAGAGGAAAGGGACAAATCAATCGCTACACCTGCAAAAAGTGCCGCAGAAAATTCAGCACTGAAGAAACTGCGCTCGGTGATGCTCTCCGACCTTCAGGAAATCCTTCTCGGCGGACGCGTCGTATTGCAAAGTACGCTCTCTCACCATTCTGCCCATACCGTCGTATTCCCACTCGGTTTCGTAGCGGGTGTTGATGGTTTCCTGAACCGTATTGTCGATAACCCGTTTTCTCACAATTCTGCCCGCGTCGTCATGGAAATATTGTACCACATAGACCTGCGGACCTCACTAATATATCTCTCACCTACAGCCTACGTTTCACTCCGGCTGTAGGAGCCTCCCGTCGTCGCAAGCCTATTTTATAGAGTATTTACCGATGTTATCGTGCCAGCATTTTCATATGTATAAGTGGCTATAACTGTTACAGGGATTTCATCCATGTCACTAAACCTGGTTAACCCAGAATATATTTTATTTAATTGCGTGTATGGATATCTCCGTAATTCAAACTTAGGATCCAATGGATGCACAAATCTATTTGTAATGACATAAATAAAACCATTATTCTGTGAAGGGAGAATTATTATCCATTGAACAGGTGACATGTCTGGGCTCAAAGAACCAGGTGCTCCATAGTAGCCGCCAATATCAATCCAATATTTATTGGAGATAAATTCATCAGTAATTAGATCAGATGTATATAAATTATAAATGTTAGGATAAAGCGAGTTTCCGTCATCAGTTGAATAATACATATTTTCAGGCTTCAAGAATACCGTCAGTAACCTGAATCCAAGGGCGATAATCTCGTCATCGGATAGTTTCTTGTTTGCATTATAGATATTAATTGATTGGAGACTTGAGTTATTGTCAAATGTTGTGTATGACCCATCAGGCGGCGGCTCCTTCTGCTATCACTCCATCCCTGAATTGAACTCCTGAAATAATTTTCGGTAAGAGATCTGATCCATTTAGCGATCTCCATCGCCTCGACGCCGACA
>DASWIV010000204.1:0-3889 GCA_036397475.1 bacterium | reverse complement strand
TGTCGGCGTCGAGGCGATGGAGATCGCTAAATGGATCAGATCTCTTACCGAAAATTATTTCAGGAGTTCAATTCAGGGATGGAGTGATAGCAGAAGGAGCCGCCGCCTGATGGGTCATACACAACATTTGACAATAACTCCCATCGGGATGATAAATCGCCATGTCGGAAGGGAAACCTCCCACAAACTGATTACCAACTTCAACCGGATTCAGTGGATCATTGGCGTAGTCCAGAATCCGGATGCTTGAGTCAGGATTGTCCCAGACAATCAGATAGAGATAATCTGGCCCCATTTCGGGCGTGACACTTATGGGTTCTTCGATAATAATTAACTCATCATGAAATACCGGATTTGAAACATCAGAAAAATCTACCATGCAGAGGTAATTATCTGAGTTCTGCTCCCGGATGAAATACATGTACGGGTAATAGAATGCGGCGTATTGTTCGGTTCCAAAATATCCATCGAATAAGGATGACGAAACGTAGACCGGATTAACCGGATCAGTTATATCGTACACCCACGCGCCGTACCTCGAGTACGAGAACAGGTAATCGTCGTGAATCCAGAGCAGGTAAGGATTGCAGAATAGATTTCCCTGGGTAACCTCCACAGGATTTGGAGTTACATCCGTCAACTCGGCTTCAAACTGCAGGCGGTAAGGAACTACCTGCTGATCGTTTTCAGTCTCGACTCGAATGAAATATTCTCCCGGTATCAGGTTCATTTCGAAGAAATCCAGAATCAGTGGGTCGCCGGCATAATTCAATTCTTCCATAAGAGTATGATCAGCATCGAACAACTGAAGCCGCGTATCAGATGCATCTACATACAAGGACGCTGTGCCTGACAGAATTTCAGTGTTGCCAATTGTAAAAGTGTAATAATCGCGGAAATCCTCAACTCCGCAGACCTGGTCATCGTAGATGCCGTTAAAAGCGAGGTCTTCAGCTTCAGCCCAGTCGTTGTTGATATCAGCGAAACACTCTACGCTTACAGCATCGACCAATATTACCTGCCATCCGGAAACAGGCTGGTCCGGAGCGGGTCCGAATCCCTGGTTGTAATTCGACCCGTCCTTCGACGCTATCCGGACGGCTACCAGGTATTCACCTGCAGCGGTCGGATGTGCTGAACCGGTACAGTCCGCGATGTACGATGCTTTGCCGTCAATTTCCTCAAGGAAATTCGCCGTGATTCCTCCCTCGAATAAACCCGGGGCAAAAACCCGTACGGCGTCTATCTGGCCGGCGACATCGCCTGCCTGCTGCCCCTGCCAGTCATAGGCGTTTATTTTCAATTCGAGCAACCCACCGCCGATATCGGCACCGGGATCGTAGTAAAGAGTGTTCGCGACCGGAGCGACAGCAATCCTGTACGCTTCCGGCTGATTTGCTTCGATCGGAAAATCGTCCGGAACTTCGTTCGGTGGATTTGGCGACGGAGCCATCCAGGACGCGTTTATCGCGTAGCCGTATTTTATCTGCGGGCCGGGATTCAGGGGAAACTGAATTTCGTAGCGCCGTGTATTTGTAGATCCTGCCGAAAAAACACCGCGTCCGGCATCATCGGTCAGGGCGGTGGTTGTCAGGACACTTAATGAACTTTGCGCTGAAAGGACGTCAGCAAAATATTTAAATGGGTTTATCGTAGCGGTTAAATTGAGAGCCGCCTCGGTTGCGAGATTTCCATGGATGTAACCGAACATCCCGGGGGATGTGAATTCGGACGGATTCCACCACCGGGTATATCCATCGGCGTTATTCAGGCGGGTTTCGTCGAGGTCGGCGAAGATAAGCGACCCGACACTTAAACTTCCGGGTGTCATCAGGATGCCGTAGACATCGAATCCCGAGTACTGGGGTGCGGCTATCGGGGATGTGAGCGATACATCGACAACAACAAGTCCATTGGGGAAATCCGATTCCGCTCCGATAACCTGTGCACCAATCCCCATAGTGCCGTTAAGCAGGCCGGTCACATTGAGATGTAAGTCGGATGACCGTAATGGAATGAAATCGATTGACTCCGATGGGGTGTCTATCAGAACATCATAATATCCCAATGGAATATGAGATGAGGTCTGGTTCCGCGATGACTGAATCGCATTATCCAGTTCCGGAGTGGCAGGATTGGAGTTACATCCGGCGATAGCAATCGACGTTATAAGAATCACGAAATTGAGAAATTTGTTTCTGAGTTTCCGCGAAAAGATGTTTATTGTCATGTAGTAAATAATAAACCATAGTTAAATTTAATGAAAGTCAAACGGGGATTAACACCTTGGCAAAGAAAAAGCCCTTTGGAAGGGGCGTGGAGAAATCGCATATTAAATTTTGTCAGGATATTCCAAGCACCCTGAAGGCTTCATCCAGTGTGGTTTCTCCATTCGCAGCACGTCTCACCCCATCGGCCGCCATTGTGACCATTCCTTCCCCGATTGCAATTTTCTCTATTTCATCCATGCTCATCTTATTCTTGATTGCTTTCTCAATAGCCTGTGAAATTCTCATAGTTTCAGAACATGTTGTACGTCCCTTGTAACCAAGCTGGGCGCAATGTTCGCATCCGACAGGTTCACGGAAATTTTTGTCCATGGATTTCCAGTCGAGACCGCCTGAATTAGCCAGTTTCTCGGCTAATGCCAGTTTCTCAAGATCAGGCTTTGTCGATTTTGAGCATTCGGGGCATAGTTTTCTGGCAAGAACCTGTGATATGACAAGGCGTGTAGAGTCGGCAACTGCGTACGGCTCCGGGCTGTTATCGATCATTCTCTGGATCGCGCCAGCCGCTCCCCTGACGTGGAGCTGAGTGAGAACCAGATGTCCGGACATGGCAAGTAGCTGGGCACCCTTCAAAGTTTCCTGGTTTCTAATTTCACCGATCATCACGACATCGGGGTCGGATTTGCCTACCGATCTGACTACTTTTTCAAAAGTCATTCCGGAAGATTCATCGACCGCGACCTGGTTTACCCACGGCAGATAATATTCGATCGGGTCTTCGACACTCATTACTTTCACATCGGGTCCGGTGACTTCGTTCAGGCAGCAATACATTGTCGTGGTTTTACCCGATCCTGTCGGACCTGAGCAGATAATCATGCCCCATGGATCTTTCAGGGCATCGAGAACCAGTTCGAGCTGATCAGGATGGTAAGGGAGAGTTTTCAAATCAAGATGGAGCCTCGATGAATCGAGGATTCGCAGGGTCATGGATTCACCCATTCCGGCTGGAACAAAAGCCACTCGCATATCTATCATGCGCTCAGTTCCGTCCTGGCTTTTAACCGTCCTGATAATCCTGCCATCCTGCGACTTCACCTTTTCATTCACATGGCAGCCGGCGAGACTTTTCCATCCTTCGATAATATGAGGCTGCAGACGGTCATCGTATCTCGCGAATTCGTGAAGGACTCCATTGATCCGGTATCTCAGGATCCCGAATTTTTCAGCCGATTTATGGTCCATCATGGAGTCGAGATGGATATCGGACGCTTCCGAGCCAAATCCGAGCAGGAGCATGGTTTCGACAGCGTGATGAACATCGTCCAGTCCGGAACCGGGTTTTTCTGCGATTTTCAACTCTTTCGCTATTTTCTCCAGGCTGGAAATTAGAGGTTTGATGTCAGCGGGGAGTGAGACGCGTGGAGCTTTTCCCTCGACGAACCGTTCTATATCATCTTTATAGAATCTCCATTGACGTCCGGCTTTCATACCTTTGAATTTTCCGCTGCGTAGCCAGCGGTAAAAGGTCGGCCGGGTGGTTTTGAGGAGGTCGATAGCCTCCTGCATGTCGATGATTTCGCGGGAGTCTGAATCTGTGGGAATGGTTTGGTCAGTCATAGTAGCGCCCGCTTGTTATCATAATGTATTATAAGCATTTT
>DASWIV010000203.1:0-5364 GCA_036397475.1 bacterium | reverse complement strand
TTGCTATTAAGGGCCAATAAGGCATATTTATTTCCAAGTCCTTGACTTCTGGTTAAGATCATTCTTTTGTCTCATTCCTATTTTGTATTTGCTCATTAGCATTCATTGTGTTTGTTAAGAGAGACCGTTGCGGAAGTCGGTTTTTCAGGCGACGTATTCCGCCGGGTGAATTTCACCTTGGAACCGCCCCGTTTTTTCGTTACTGACCCGCGCAGTATGAAGGTATTTTCTAATGGCAATTGAGTGGGCTCCCGTGGTAGAAGGAATGTATCGGTTCAGGACGTCGTCGCGCGGACTTCACAGCTCTTGAAATTCTAGCGCCCAACTCGGCGATCGACGAAACAGAGCAATTGACAAGTTTTTTGTTTTTCAACCAGTTCCATAAATACTCGTCCGGATTGAGTTCGGGCGCATACGCCGGGAATCGGTGGACATCCAGCCTGGGCCACAACATGTCGATCTCAAATTCCACGTCGCGTGCGCGATGTGTCTGACAAAGACGGCCACTTGTCTTGCTTTGATCGAACCGTTATACATTCGAAAGTACACTTCGACATTCAGAGTCACTCCGCTGATCGCTGAAATGCGCCCACCTCTGAGTGGAAATTTCAGCACCGACGGTTGCGTCACACCCAGCGCCTCGGCGATCTGATATTGGTTCCAACCTTTCTTGTAAAGCTCGACGCCTCGTTTCCTGCGATCGGCAAGTTGTTCAAAATACCCTTTTCCTTTCATGGTACAATTATAACCGAAGAGCGCATTCTATGTCGCTACGCGGAGTAATAATAGGGATTGATAAAAGCACACCTCCAATAGTATGTACCCATGATGACAAATCCATTCTACATATTCCTCCTATACTGGCCCCCTACCTCATACAAAGTCTTTGTTATCACACCTAGGCTGGCGTGGCGGACTGTGTTCATTAACTCGGCGAATATGTTTCCATGATTGAGGGCTACTTCGCGTAGTTTTGCCAGAGCTTCGGATTGAATTTTGGAATGCGATGCATTGAATTCGTTGCATCTTTTGAGGTGCATGTTTTTCTCGTCGTACGTCGCACGTCGCATTTCTATTTCTTCCGGACGGTAATCCTCAGCGAGTGTGGTCGGATCGACATACTGATTCACACCGATAATCGGAAGCTCACCGGTATGTTTCTGCCTCTCATACTTCAAACTCTCTTCCTGAATCTTGCCTCGCTGGTAGCCTCGTTCCATCGCGCCGAGTACTCCGCCGCGCTCCGATATCGACTCGAATTCCTTCAGTATCGCCTCTTCAACCGTATCTGTCAGCCATTCGGTGAAGAACGATCCCTGCGTCGGGTTCTCGCACTTCGACCATCCGAATTCCCGGTTAGTTATCAACTGGATCGCCATCGCGCGACGTACCGACTCCTCAGTCGGAGTGGTGATCGCCTCGTCGTACGCGTTCGTATGCAGGCTCTGGCAGTTGTCGAACAGCGCGATGACCGCCTGCAAAGTCGTGCGGATATCGTTGAACGAAATTTCCTGCGCGTGGAGAGACCGTCCGGATGTCTGGATGTGATACTTGAGTTTCTGTGACCGCGAATTTCCGCGGTAGATATTTTTCATCGCGATAGCCCAGATACGTCGCGCTACACGTCCGATCACGCAGTACTCAGCGTCGAGGCCATTCGAGAAGAAGAAACTCAGATTCTGCGCGAAATCGTCGATCTTCATTCCACGCGAAAGGTAATACTCGACATAGGTGAATCCGTTCGCAAGAGTGAAGGCCGTCTGTGTGATCGGGTTGGCGCCGGCTTCGGCGATGTGATATCCGGCGATGGAAACGGAGTAATAATTGCTGACATTGTGCTCGATGAAAAATTCCTGGATGTCGCCCATCATCTTGAGAGCGAACGGTGTCGAGAAGATGCACGTGTTCTGCGCCTGGTCTTCCTTGAGTATGTCAGCCTGTACCGTTCCCCTGACAACTGCGATTGTCTCATCGAATATGATTTTGTATTCATCCTCGTTCGGATGGCGTCCTTCACGTTTGGCGAACACATCGACCTGCTGATCGATAGCCGCGTTCATGAACATGGCGAGGATGATCGGCGCGGGACCGTTGATCGTCATCGATACGGATGTGTCCGGGCTTTTCAGATCGAATCCGTCATACAGGCGCTTGATGTCATCGAGCGTAGATATCGCGACACCCGACTCCCCGACCTTTCCGAATATATCCGGACGTTCGTGCGGGTCTTCACCGTAGAGCGTGACAGAATCGAACGCGGTTGAAAGTCTCTTCGCTTTTTCGTCTTTAGCAAGGTAATGAAATCGCGCGTTCGTTCTTTCGGGCGGGCCTTCGCCCGCGAACATCCTCTTGGGCTCTTCCCACGCACGCTTGAGCGGAAAAACTCCGGCGGTGTACGGAAAATCTCCCGGTACATTTTCCTTCAATCGCCACAGGACTTCACGTCCCCAGTCCCAGTATGTCGGGAGTTTCACCCTCGGGATTTTTGTTCCAGCGAGTGTTTCAGAAACAAACGGCTGGTGTACCTCTTTACCCCTGACCTTGTAAACAAATTCCTCGCCTGTCCATTTCTGGAAAAACTCGGGCGAGTCGTGCATCATTTTCAGAACCGACGGATCAAGTTTCTTCCGGTTCTCCTCGTACATTTTTCTTAATCCGAGAATCGCCTTGTCCATTGTGTCCTTCGGGGCGGGACCGTACGATTCGACCCGGCACGGGGGCTCGTCGCCAAGCTCCCACAAGAGTGAATACGCCTTGTAAATGTTCGACGCGTACCCCGCCTGCTCTTCAGCCCACTTGTGGTAATTCCTGACAGTCTCCGCGATGTCGGCGAGATATCGTATTCTCGACGAAGGCACAATCCCGCTCACTTCCTGCGTTTCGACATCCTGCATCGACGGAAGATCCAGCTTACTCTTCCATTCAATTTCGTGTTTTTCATTTATCTGGTTCAGCAGCCTCAGATAAAGCAGGTTAACGCCCTTGTCGTTGAAGTTGTTCGCGATTGTCGGAACGATCGGCAGCTCGGTATCGTCGGGTCCTTCAAATAATTCCCTGTTCCTCCGATACTGCTTCCTGACATGCATCAGGGCGTCCTTGCTTCCGGCTCTCTCGAATTTATTCAGCGCGACAAAATCGGCGTAGTCGAGCATATCGATCTTTTCAAGCTGAGTCTCAGCGCCGTAATCAGCGGTCATCACGTAGATGGAGTGATCCACAAGATCAACAATCGCCGTGTCGCCCTGCCCGATTCCCGACGTCTCGACAATGACGAGGTCGTACTGAGCAGCTTTCAGCAGATTTATGCAGTCGGGAAGGGATTCGGCGATCTCGGTGCCCGACTCTCGTGTGGCGAGTGATCTCATATACACACGATCACCGACCGCGGAATTCATTCTTATCCTGTCGCCGAGGAGCGCGCCACCTGTGCGTTTCCTCGTAGGGTCGATAGAAATAATTGCTAAATACCGGTCTGGATCGTCATTTAAAAATCTGCGGATAATTTCATCCGCGAGCGACGATTTGCCCGATCCACCTGTACCGGTGATGCCGATTACGGGTACGGGGTTCTTCAGGCTGGGGAGTTTTTCTTCGATGGTTTTTCTTACAGCGCCGGCTTTTTCCGGTACATCTTTCGACCGTTCGAGCCACGTAATCGCCCTTGCCACATTCAATTTATGTCCCGGGCAGATATCCCCGCAGACCTCGTCGACAGTGCGGCTATCGAATTCCCAGATGTTCTTGTCGATTTCCTGAACTATGAAATTGATCATTCCCTGCAGGCCCATACGCCTGCCATCGTCCGGTGAGAAAATTCTCCCTATCCCGTATTCATGGAGCTCATCGATTTCCCGTGGAACAATGACCCCGCCGCCACCGCCATAGATTTTTATATGTCCGGCTCCATTTTCCCGGAGGAGGTCGTACATGTATTTGAAAAATTCAATGTGCCCGCCCTGGTAGGATGTTACCGCGATCGCATTGGCGTCCTCATCGATTGCCGTATCGACAATCTCTTTTACCGACCGGTTATGTCCGAGATGGATGACTTCGCATCCGGTTGCCTGGAGAATACGCCGCATCACGTTAATGGAAGCGTCATGGCCGTCGAAAAGCGATGTCGCCGTGACAACCCGTACAGGCGTAGTCAGCTTGTACTTCTCTGTCTCGAGGTGCGATCCGTCCTTTTTCCTTGAATCTGAAGCGTCTTTTTTATTCTGAGTGATAGTCATTACCTGCTCCGGAAAAACTTAATCCGTCCTTGCAGCCGCATTAAAGCTGAAATAGCCGCTAGCCCCCACTCCCCTTACCAATCGATAAGTGGTATTCTTATTTTAATGTTGTTTGCGAAAAATCGCCACTAATGGGCGATTTCCCGGGTCAATTCAGCGGTATGAAGTTAGTAATGCCATGCAAAAACTGCGGTGAGGCGGTCAATTATGTCGCGATTGCCTGCGAACATTGTGGAGTTGCTCATCCGACCGAACGGTCTTCCGATGCGAATACGATCGCCCCGCAGTTTCTGGCAGCGTCGATCGTCGCGGGATATATCCTGATCAAATTCAACCTGCATACACTGGCGCTGGTGGCGCTGATTCTCGGGCCGGCTATTTCTGTAGGCTGGTTCATTCTGCACAGGGAATATTCAAGGCGCGCACGCGCTACAGCATTCACGATGAAACTTAAAAGTGAATCGGGGGACGATTCCCCGATACTCCCGGAATATTATGCAAATGATCCATATGTGCGTGGGGATGTGCATACGATGTTCGACCCGATCAAAATTCCACAGATTGACCCCAACCTGGAAGTTATTGAGAAATTTGCACAGCACAGCGAAAATCATGAGAAACTTGTCAATATGAATGCCCGGGAAGGAAAGAACAGAAACCAATCCATCGGAAATAAGAAGCGATCAGATCAATAATGGCATTTTCCGGATTCTCGACATTCGTGCCAAATTTGTATATCCTCACTGAAAGAAACCTGAATCCAACGCGGGTAAAATGTACGCATAAGATTAGATTTCCTGGAACGAGGGCATGAAACACAACACGATCCTGAATGTAATAATCTGGCCAGTTATTATTTTTCTCCTGTCACTTGGAGCATATTCCGCACCTGTGTACTTTCGGTCGATAATCCCTTTGTCCATGGATTACTGGTTGTTCCTTGCAGGCGGGTTCCTGACATCCATTGCTATTATCTGGCTCATTTTCCGTCTGATAGATGTATTCATCGGTATTATCGTACACCGGACAAGCCATACCGGGCGGCGGCTGGATAAGTCGCTCGCTGCTTTCATCGCGGGCACATTGAAAGTACTTGCATTCCTGATAACAGCCGTAATTATCGCCTCGAACC
>DASWIV010000202.1:0-7217 GCA_036397475.1 bacterium | reverse complement strand
CCACTGCCCTCTTGCAGAATTCTTCATTATCTGGCATCTTTTTCATCGAGGTATCATTTCCTTTCTACTGAAAATGGGTGATACCTCATTCTATTTTTTGTTGCTGCTTTTGTCCATAAAATCAATCCGCGCTCACACCCTACCCCCACCCCCCATATTGACTTCCATCCCCCTATTCATCATACTGACAGCCTCAAATCAGCTAATTAAGGTGAATCTGTAATGACCGACATCTCCCCTCCTGCTCAGCTGCCTCTAGGAATCAACGCCAAGCCCCTTATCGATGGGGTCAGGGTTGCCAAACTCAAGCTTATCCCCGACGAGCGCGGACGCCTGATGGAAATCCTCCGCTCCGACTGGACCGATATGTACGAAAAATTCGGCCAGTGCTACTTAACGTGCGGATACCCCGGTGTCGTGAAAGCGTGGCATTACCACAAGGGACAGACCGACCATTTCTGCGTTGTCCACGGGATGATGAAGGTTGTCCTCTACGATTCCCGCGACGACAGCCCCACCAAAGGAGTAGTCAACGAATTTTTTATGGGGGAATTAAACCCGATCCTCGTCAAGATCCCGATGCTCGTCTACCACGGATTCAAAACCATCAGCGAGCACCAGGCGTTCCTGATCAATCTGCCAACTACCACCTACAACTATTCAGAACCGGATGAATTCCGCCTGCATCCCCATGATAACGATATCCCGTACGACTGGAGTCGCAAAGACGGCTAGTTTCGACTGATCATGCCTCGTCAATCAGTTCACCGATCATTCCGAAGTAGTGTCCCCACGCGCTGATCACTATCGCTCCTACTGTTACGCCCACCATCAGAAATACCACAAACCAGATCACTGTTGTCATTATTGTGGCGGTGGTCCTGATATCGAGCTCGTAATACTCCGCGAGCTTTTCGAGCATTCTGTCGACCCCGCCAGCCCTTTCTCCCACACCTACCATCCCGACCATCTGCTTCGGAAACACCCCGACCGACACCATCGCCTCCCTGAGTTCCATTCCTCCCTGAACCCGCTTCTCGATACCCCTTACTGCTCTTTCGATATTACTGTCCTGGAGCACCTGCCTCGACGCTTCCAGCCCCTCAAGCAGGGGCACACCCGCGGCGTACTGAAGCCCGAATATCCGGCAGAATCTCGCGAGGTTGATTTTTTTCATGAATGTCCCGATGAACGGAAGCCTCATCCCGATCTCGCGGTAAATCCGGTATCCGGTACGTGTCATCCCGAACAGCACCAGCCCGATGATCACCATCCAGAATCCCATCAGTCCGGCGAACAGTTGCGGCGTAATGAACCCGATGAATCTCAGGATTATCGACATAAGAAAACTCAAAATCAATAACCCTATGGGATACGCAAGCCTGCTGTATAAATCTTTTCGCAGGTGATTTTCCGATTCGAACAGGCTGGCGAGATTATCGGCAACCTTGTCGAGAGTCCCCGACGTTATCCCCGCTTCCACCATTTTTATGTAAAGCGGCGAAAATGCCCTCGGACGATCCGTCATTGCTTCGCCCAGCATACGACCAAGCCCGACCTCCCTGGCGACATGGCTCGCCGCTTCCGGCAGCAGCGATCCGGACTCCTCTTCAGCGAGGATCTCAAAAACTTCGCTGATCGGAATATCTGTTTTCGCAAGCGCCGCGAATTTGCGGGTAAATTCCGCGAGCCTCTGAACCGACACGCTTCCGAACCCGGGTACAGTCCTTGGTTCTGTCTTTACTTTTTCCTTGATGGATATCGGGACCAGCCCTTGTTCGCGAAGGGCTGCCGCAGCGGCTTCGCGATGATTCGCGTTCATCACTCCGCGTGATTTGCGTCCGGCGCGGTCAATCCCTTCATAGCGGTACTCGGGCATGAAATTATTATACTCCACATTCCCCGATAATCAGAAGTGCATGGGTCAGGGACTGTTGAAAAAGTCGGAAGAGGAACGTCCGGGTGCCGCCGACAAACCTCCAGCTATCAGGTGACGATAGAGTGCACTGGCAAGTTTGTCGGCGATGGTGCATAAATACTAAGATCTCGCCGACAACCCGGTCCAGGTTTGAGGTATGAATTGACCATATTTATTTGAGGTTGTCGGCGGCACCCGTTCATATGAAAATAATTCAGACTTTTTCAACAGCCCCGTCAGCCTGGACATATCTGTGCTAAAATCCCCGACATGAAACACCGAATACTCGGCGATGCGATGCAAACCGTTGCGATCGAGCTCTCCCAGGGCGAATCAGTCTTCAGTCCGCTCGGAACCATGCTATTTGTCCGTGGGGGTATCACAAGCGAGACATCACCTCTCGGAAATTACTGGACCAGCATCAGAAGCGTCCTGAATGTCGAAAACGAGCCCCCGATGGTTATCTACCGCTGCGATTCAGGTACCGCACTGGTGAGCTTCAAGGTGCCGTCACCCGGACGCATTCAGACTGTCAGGCTCGATGGTTCCCAGCGTGTGGTTATAAGGAGAAAATCGCTCCTCGCCTCGACAGAAGGTGTCCAGTTCGATCCATTAATCCTTGATGGCGAACGAACCGGGGTAATCACGCCCAAACTTTTCGTCACGATCGCTGGATCCGGAACTGTCTACCTCCACGGTCGCGGTAATCTCGTAGACATCAACCTGTCGGAAGGCGAGAAGATCGCTGTGGATGGAATGCAGCTTTTGACATATGACGATTCTGTTGATACGTCCCCTAAACCAATGGGAAATCCCGGAGGCTCGGGAGAATCTCAGTACATGCTGATAATGCATCTGACAGGTCCCGGGCGTGTCTTGCTCCAGACCTTATCGACCGACAATTGAACGCGGAAATTAACGCAGTGTCATATAATTAACACTAATCCACGGGTGGAGGTATCCATGAAAACCCGAAATTGTTACCTAATCCCGCTTGCAATTATATCAGCCATCCTGATTTTTCCTGCGACCTCGGTCGCGGAAACTGAAAACTTCTCCTTCATCGACATCCACGCCACCAATCAGGGTATGACCGCTCAAATCGGGCGATTTCAACCTGACGAAACGATCGATATCCTCTACCTCTTCGAAAATAATTCAGACAATTCGGTAGCGGCTACTTTCACCTATGATGTCAAAAGCGAAGGCTATGGAAAAGTCACCAGCGATTCAGTCGACGCTACCATCCATCCCGGTGTGAATTCCTACAGGCTTTCTTTCATTCCGGACCGGAGCTACCGGGTTCAGACATACGCCATCTATGCATCCTTGACCATCGACGGAACAAAATTCGACCGGGAATTTGAAATTAAAATTGAAGCTTCCGAAGGCGTACCGGGAATTTATATCGATGATGTCCGCCTTGTACCCCTCGACGAAGACGCGCCGGAAGAATTGCGCGGCGCTGCGATTCCTTACAGGATCGAAATCGATTTTAACCTGGATTACATAATCGACTTTGGTTATGCTGAACTTCGATGGATCGGCGTGACGTCGCAGGACTTTGTACTTGACCAGGGTATCGGGACCACTTCCACGGAAGACGGCATGAACACTTTCGAGGTTGAAAGTTATATCGCACGGCCACCTTCGGATTCTCCCCATGAAGCGGTCTTCAGTGTATATCTGACCATACTTGGATATACGGATTCTGTAACATTTCCTCTCGAAACTCTTCCCGTAAGCCTTAAGGAATTGAGAGCGCCACATGCGGCTGGCGCTGTCGGTTATGATTTCACGATCGGCGAAGCTTACATGGTCACCGCCGACGGCGCGAGATCGTCGGTGTTCAATGTTAACGAGCCAATCTATGCACGCCTTCACACGGGCGGGATTGTCCCTGGAGCCACACGCGTCATAATCCAGGTCCGGGACCAGCACAGCGACGATAAATGGGATTATTTTGAAGATTATGTCGGCGGCATCGAGATGCCCATGATAACCATGCAGCTCCCTTACGATTTCGACCTCTCGCCCGGCATATACACAATACAGTGGTCGATCCTTGCGAATCATGTACTTCTGGCTGACAGGATGTCATCCTTCACGGTATCGGAAATTTATGGCAACCAGATACCCGAGACCGTGAACCTGCCGGGAAGCGCGGTACTGAGAATCCCTATATCCTGGGACAACGCAGTCGACGGCGAGCGCGGAGCCTACGCAACACTGATCTCTGACCGTGGGATCGTCTGCACCTTGAAGGGCCAGGAAATGGACGAACCGATCAATGTCAGTCTGATGGCGGACATTTACGAATCGGGTCCCGGTAATTCGCGGATCCAGGCGGACGCTGTCCCTCTGACAGAAGATGAAAGCGAATCCGAAGGCGTCTGGGAATATCTCCGCCGCGCGTGGTTGTCCGATGGGAAGGTATTCGTAAACGATTACTGGCTTTACGGGATTGGCGACGGCCAGTACCAATTTTTGATCTCGACCTGTACTGGCGATGAATCGAAACTCCAGGACGTTTATTCAGCCGCCGATCAGATCACAATGTCACTTACGATACAATAATGCCGCCCGCAGGCCGGCACCAGCAGATTTGCTTTTTCCCGCCGCGGTTGTTTTAATCTTCCAACCAAACTACCGAGGTTTTTTTATGGGTCTCATTACAGGAAAGATCGAAGTCGGCGTTGATCCAGCGAAAGCGTTCGAGATAGCCCAGGAAGTTGAAAAATATCCGGACTACATGCCTGACGTCAAGTCAATCAATGTCATCGAGCGTCGCGACGACGGTTTCGCGCGGGTTGCGTGGGTTGGCCACGTCTCCGTAGCCTCGATAAACAAGGACGTCAAATGGATCGAGGACGAATGGTGGGACAAAAACGCACTCACCTGCACATATAAACTTGTCGAGGGCGACTACAAGAAATATTCCGGAGACTGGAATTTCACCGGAACTGATTCCGGCTCCGAAATAGTATTAAATGTTGATTTCGACCTCGGCCTCCCACTTGTAGGACCCATGATCAACAAACTCCTCGACCGGATCATGCAGGACAATGTAAACGGCATGCTCAAGGCAATCAAAGACAAAGCGGAAGAGAAATAAAATGACAGTGATCAGGCTCGACACCCTTACTTATCCAGACGTCAAAAAATTACTCGACTCGGGAGTTCATTCGATCCTCTTTCCGGTCGGGACACTTGAAGCTCATGGGCGCCATGCTCCTGTTGGCACTGACAGTTTCATTGCCGAAGAAATTTCGTGGCGCCTCGGTGAACGAATGGAGCTCCCCGTTGCTCCCACCCTCAACTATGGGATCACCTCAGGGCTCCTTCCATATCCCGGAAGCCAGCGGATCGACAAGAAGCTTTACGCCGACCTGATCTACTGCATAATCGATGACTTTTTCGAGATGGGATTCAGGCGGGTCATTGTCATGAACGGGCACGGGGGCAATACCGAAACCCTTGGAAACGTCGCTAAGGAACTGATAACCAAAGACTATGGAAAACGTCACGTGATGGTTATCGACTGGTGGAACATGGACGAGGAGGCCTTGAAAGAGGTATACGATCAACCCGGCGGGCACGCAGCCCTTGATGAAACCGCCGCGCTGGTCGCATTCCGGCCCGAAACTCTGAAACCGGAAAATCGCACCGACAATGATGGCTGGACATTTACCAAGGGAGTAATTTCAGTCCCGTACCCCACAGCCATGCTTTATTACAGCCTCGAAGGCGACGCGTCCCCCGATTTCGACAAGGAAAAAGCGGGTAGATTCATGGATATTGTCCTTGCAAAATTAGAGGGAATTATTTCGCGCGAAATTGAACTTTTTGACGAATCTTTTGGTAAATAACTAATTAGAGGCTTCTATGGAAAAGATCAGGGGCAGAGTCTGGAAATTTGGCGATAATATCGATACCGACCAGATAATTCCATCGAAATACTGCACCACCTTCAAACCGGAGGAATTGGGTCCCTACGCCATGTGCGGCGTCGATTCCGGATTCGGACATAGGGTGGCACTCGGCGATATTATTGTCGCGGGGAAAAATTTTGGCTGCGGCTCATCCCGTGAAGCTGCCCCCCTGGCTTTGAAAGCTTCCGGCCTATCCGCAGTGATCGCAAACTCATTCTCACGCCTGTTTCTCAGGAATGCCGTGAACATAGGGCTCAGGTTGTTCATCTCACCATCAGCCAGTGAAGGCCTGAGACAGGGCGCGGAGATCGAAATTGATGAGATCCTCAATGTGGTCCGGTGCAAAACAACCGGGACCGTGTACAGGATCGACCCCTTCAAGGGTATCATCCGGGAAATTATCGATCGCGGCGGCATGATCAACTACGTTAAACACCAGCTTGCCGAAGAAAGCAAGCATTGATTACATGCCGTAAATCCTGGCGCCTGAAATTTTTGTGGACAATATTTATTTTTATGTTAGAGTATATTAGTGTTCGGAGGGTGTTTCTCCGGATTATTATTTCGAGGTGAATTGAATGATCAGGAATATCTCGTATTTCGTTATTTTCGGGATTTTGGCTTTGATCCATGCTGCCGGATGCGTCGAATACGACAGTAAGAGCGGACCATTGAATAAAACAGTCCCGGCTGCCATCACCTTCATGATCAGCTCGGACACTACCAGTAATTTCACCCCCTGTGGTTGCCGAAGTGGAAAATGGGGCGGCCTCCCTCGCCGTGGAACAATTTTCAAGGATGTTTCAGGCAAAGTTGACTGGCCCATACTCTATATTGATACTGGCGACGTCTCACAGGGTTCGACTCATAGCGATATCTACACAAAAAAAGACGAGTACATCCTCGAAGCCTACGAAGTTATCGACTACGATGTGGTCAATGTCGGTCTCAGAGACCTCAACCTCGGCGAAGAACTTGTTAACAGGAAAAATACATATGATATTCCCTTTGTTAGCTCGAATATTTTCGCCGCGGGGACCTTCCCTGCCCCTGAGATGTCTGCCAACAACCCACTCGGTGGACAGGTTGATACAGACCAGCAGCAGGAACAGGTCGATGAACTCCCTTCCAACCCCGCAGGAGAAGGCACCCCGATCTTCCCGCCTTATAAGGTAGTTGAGGTGGATGGCGCTCCCGGCTATAAGGTCGCATTCATCGGCGCTCTTATACAGGACGCGCCACGACTTGCTCCTCTCAGCAGTTTTTCATTCGAGCCATACGAGGAAGCTATTCGCCAGAATGTGCGAACGGTAAGGGACGTCGAGCATGTGGACCTGGTAGTTGTGGTCTCCGACGCTGATACACTC
>DASWIV010000201.1:0-4568 GCA_036397475.1 bacterium | reverse complement strand
TCAGGATTATTCGTTACCTTGACCAGCTTAAGGAAAGAGGCTTCACATATTATGTGGGCCCAGAGCTTGAGTATTTTTATTTCAAGAAATCGAATAATCCTGAGCCAATCGACCAGGGTGGTTACTTCGACTCACAGCCAGTCGATATGGGTGATGAGTTAAGAAGAATAACCACCGCTACATTGCAGGCAATGGGAATCAGGGTCGAGTACTCGCATCATGAGGTCGCGCACAGCCAGCATGAGATCGATCTACGGTATATGGACGCTCTCACGATGGCTGATATTGTCATGACATACCGGGTTCTGGTCAAGGAACTTGCAAGGGAACACGACCTGTACGCGACATTCATGCCCAAACCGCTGTTCGGGCAGAATGGAAGCGGTATGCATGTACACCAGTCGCTGTTTGAAGGTGAAAAGAATGCATTCTTCGATGGCAGCGACAAATATCACCTGTCCCAGATGGCGAAACACTATATCGCCGGAATTATGACTCACGCGAAAGAAATCATCGCCGTAACTAATCAATGGGTGAACTCATACAAGCGGCTGGTTCCGGGCTACGAGGCTCCTGTCTATGTGTCGTGGGCCCGACGTAACCGTTCGGCGATGATACGTGTCCCGATGTACAAACCCGGCAAGGAAAAAGCTACACGAATCGAGTTCCGTGCCCCGGACCCGGCGTGTAACCCGTACCTCGCCTTCACCGTGATGCTGGCTGCCGGACTGGAGGGTATCGACAACAAGTATGAACTCCCGGCACCGATCGAAGAGGATATTTTCGAGATGACTCCGTCGGAGCGAAAAGAGAAGGGAATCGGTGAACTTCCCGGAGACCTTTACTCGGCGATCATAAAGCTTGAGAAGAGCGAACTTGTGAGAAAAGTTCTCGGCGACCACGTGTTTGAGAAGTTCATCCACAACAAGAAGATAGAGTGGGATCATTACAGGACTCATGTGAGTAAATTCGAAATTGATAAATACATGCCGCTATTGTAAGCAGGCTGGAGATAAGCAGTTTACAGGGACACCTCAGGGTGTCCTTTTTTTATTTATTTACATTTAAATTAAAAAAAATCAGTTACAGTTATTTGAAAGTTTAGATTATGTAGTAAAATTAGGGTACCTGAGGGGTAGAGCGTTATAGAGAGCCAATGCCGGACGGAAACGCCAATTAATCGAATTTCCGAACCGCAGATATCCCTTAAGAAAACTTGTATTGGTTGGGCCACGCTACGAGGGGACGCGGTGGTCTCCAGCCGTTTCCAGACATGACGGCAGGTCTATGCTGCTCGCATGGACTTTCCCGTGCATGTTCCTGAATATCCGGGCACATTGAGTTTTCAGGGACATCGCAGGGGCTAGGGACGTCAAGGATTCATTTTATCGAAGAATCGGAGGCGTCCATGTGCAAGAAATACGGTTACCTGGCGGTAGTCGTGGCTCTTCCGTTCATTGTTTTCCTGCCCGCGCTGAATGTCGGCTTTTTATGCGACGATTATGGTTTTTCAAAGGTTTTCAACATGTCATGGTCCGACATGGCTGATTACATAAACCTGGTGCAGGCAGGCGACGAGCGGATGCAGCCTTTTCGGCCGCTGGCGATACTGACTTTCAAAATGGATTATTTGATCTACGGATTGGATCCAATTGGATTCCATCTGTCGAACCTCCTGCTTCACTCGTATAACTCTATCCTGATCTGGTGGCTTGCCACACTTCTGGGTGAGTCGCGTCGCGGAGCGACAATCGCTGCCCTTTTGTTTGGCGTGTATCCCGGATTTTCGGAACCGGTGATCTGGATCAGCGGACGGTTCGACCTTTTGAGCCTGACATTCCTGCTGTTCTCTATTATCTTCTGGATCGAGGGGGGGAAGACCTTAAATGGAAAGTACAAGATAGCAGCCACACTGTTATTTTTACTTGGCATGTTCTGCAAAGAATCGATAGCTCCCTCAGCAGTGATTTTTCCAGTAATAGACCTGATGATTTTTGGGAAAAGAGCTGAGAAGGCGGCGTGGATTCTCCCATTCGTTATGGTGGGGATCATAGTGTTCATCAGGATCTGGGTGTTCGGAACATTCAGCGGCGATCTGTATCTCACGAGATCGTCGGAGCCTGTTTACAGCATCCGAATGATCCCTCAGTATTTTTCGTCGATGCTTCAGAACATCACTATTTTATTCACACCTGTTAACAGGAGAATTTTCGATCCTGTTTCGGTAGTGTATGTGCAGATCGCGACGAGCATTCTTGCGATAGGAGTTGTTTATGTCTCACTACGATCCTCGATTGTGAAAGATAAGCGACTGATTTGCTTTGTCGCTTTCGCGGCTGGCTGGCTGATTCTCATGCTGATTCCAACCCTGACCATCATGCCGGCACAGGACGCTCTCACGAATTCAAGATTCCTGTACATTCCGGTTGTTGGAATTATGATCTGCATCGGAGCGGTAATTGACAGTTTCACTAACCTGAAGGCAGGAATTCTCCTTATCGGAGTCGCATGCTGGATAGGTATGTCGACATACCTGCTCATCTGCAACAATTCAAGGTGGTACACGGCGGCGGATCTGGCGTGGAGAGTTGATGCAGTTCTCTACGACAACACTAAGAACATGACTGATTGCACTACGGTAATAGTTGTGAATATGCCATACCTCAGGGACGGCGTATTTTTCGCGCCGAATACGTACGAGAATTTCATCGAATTCCGTGACGGCTGCCACGATATCAGGTTCGTTTATGTCCGGAAGGATGTGTCAAAAATACCAGGCTGGGCTGAAAGCTTGTGTGAAAGCAGGATGCGCTGCCGGATTTTTCACTGGACCGGAAACGAACTCAGATATCTTGACGGAAACGCGTGATTAGTTGTTGTTGGATTAATACTCGATTAAACGGGATGCAGAAATGCGTCCCTTTTTATATTAAAAATATATTATACATCACTCCTATTATTTACCCGAAAAATCATTGAGTTTTTAGCTATCGAATGGTATTGTATCAATTCGGTTAAAACATCCGTAAACCCGGTAAATAAAGGAGTTTGAGACCTATGGCGGACAAAGTTGCTGACCTCGCCGGACCCGGAATCGGTAGTTATGAGGACCTCATAAATATCCTCCCCGACGACTACACTCCGCTGCTTTCACACAAGGAATCGCAGCAGGCGATCACCGCAGTAAAACAGTATATCGAGGACGGTTTGTGCAAAGAACTGAATCTCTTCAGGGTGGAATGCCCGCTGATTGTAGATAAAAACAGCGGTATGAACGATTATCTCGACCGCGACGGGTCGCGTACGCCGATCGATTTCCATATCAGTAACGACCATGGGAAACATCCGATCGACGCCCAGGTCGTACAGGCTGCGACTAAATGGAAGAGATGGGCACTAAAGCAGTTCGACTGCAATGTCGGCGAAGGCGTTTACACGGACATGCGGGCTGTCAGGAAAGATTATTTCCTCGACCATGACCACTCGGCATATGTCGACCAGTGGGACTGGGAGAGAGTGATCAACGCGTCCGACAGAAATCTCGATACTCTGAAGGATGTCGTCCAGCGCATATGGAAAGTTCTTGTCGGTGCAGGAAAGCACGCGCAGGAACTGTTCCCGGCACTGGCTGGTAGGTATCCCGACTTCCCCGAGGAACTTACATTCCTCCACGCCGAAGAAATTCTTGATATGTTTCCCGATCTCCCGCGTAAACAGCGCGAAACAGAGATACTTCAAAAGTATCCGGCGGTATTCATCATCGGAATCGGATGGACCCTGGAAGATGGTTATCCGCACGAGATGCGAGCCGCCGACTATGACGACTGGGTAACGCCATCTATCGAGAAAAACGGCAAGCAGATGCACGGACTGAATGGCGACATTCTAGTCTGGAATCCGGTCACCAAAAGGCGCCACGAGCTTACATCGATGGGAATTAGGGTCACCAAAGATACATTGAAGGATCAGCTCGAAAGGACAGGTCAGCTCGATTTTCTCGAACTGCCGTACCACAAGATGATCCTGAACGACGAAATCCCGCTGAGTAT
This sequence comes from bacterium, assembly GCA_036397475.1. Taxonomy (GTDB): domain Bacteria; phylum JAJVIF01; class JAJVIF01; order JAPKYR01; family JAPKYR01; genus DASWIV01. Next base: position 519 of record DASWIV010000201.1, on the reverse strand, counting down.
AGGCGGTGGAATCGGGCAATCGAGGACGTACATGTATTTCCTCAGAAAAGCTCATCTCGGCGAATGCAGTGTCACCGTCTGGCCTGAGGTTTTAAGAGACATGTGCGCGGAGAAAAACATCCACGTGCTGCAGTAGCCTGTGTACAATGGATGCTTTAAGCCCGGCGATGTCAGGCCTTTTATATTCACTTGGACCGCGAAACCCCAGTTACGCTAAACGTAGGAGCGCGTCAGCCGCGGCGGACTATCACGCATTCCTTCTTTATTTATTAGAGCGTGATGGGAATCCCGCGCTCCGGCGGTAAGCATAACTGGGATTTGGCGTCACCCGTCAGATGCGCAATCCTTCATATTGATGTAGAATTACCCCCCAATGGGTTCATACGGTGAAGACAGGCGCGTTCTCGTGATCAAGTTCGGCGGCAGGACGCTTTCAGATCCTGTCCGGATCAGGAAATGCGCTGAAAAGGTCGCCTCGATCGCGTCGCATGATAAGGTTGTCGTTGTGGTCAGCGCAAT
>DASWIV010000200.1:0-6654 GCA_036397475.1 bacterium | reverse complement strand
TTCTCAGTGGATCGAAGTCGGTCACCAGCAATCCAGCATCGATTTTTTTCAGGAATTCAAGGATTGATTTCCAGTATACGGCCGGACCATGTCCCGGTTCTCCACCTCTCAGCATATGTATCCTGTCTTCCGGCATCGGGCGGAATTATAAAACAACCCACACGTAATGTGTGGGTAATTAAATTCTTCTTTATTGTAACCCATGCTTTATGCATGGGAAGAACTGACTCTACTTAATATAGTCATAAAAGCCCTTACCTGACTTTCGTCCGAGATTTCCAGCATCGACAAGCTCCCGCAACTTTGGACATGGTGCATACTTATCGTTACCCAGTCCGGCATGCATTACATCCATTATGAATACGCAGACATCGAGTCCAATCAGGTCGGCAAGTTCCAGCGGCCCCATCGGCATGTTTAGGCACGTCTTCGCTATCAGATCGATATTCTCAGCGTCCGAAACTCCCTCGCTCAACGCCCATGCGCCTTCATTTATATATGGCATCAGGATCCTGTTGGCGACAAATCCTGCATGGTCGTTTGATTTGCCCGGGATCTTCCCGAGTTTCTTTGAAAGCTCTATTACAGCTTCGTTGGTTTCAACCGACGTTTTTTCGCCATTGATTATCTCAACACCCTTCATCACCGGGACAGGATTCATGAAGTGCATCCCGATCACCTTTTCCGGCTTGCCGGTAGCGGACGCTATTTTAGTTATCGGAATAGACGATGTATTCGACGCCAGGATCGTTCCGCCGTTCGTTTTGGACGCAAGGTCGGCGAACAGCTCTTTCTTGACATCCTCGTTCTCAATAACCGCTTCGATTATCAGGTCGGCGTCGTATTGTCGTTCTGTCGATATGGTTATCCGTCCAAGAATTTCGTTTTTCTGGTCTTCAGATATTTTTTCTTTCGCGACCAGGCGGTCAAGATTTCTGGTTATCGATGCAAGCCCTTTATCGACAAACGCCTGCTCTATGTCGATCATGGTGACCGGAATCCCTGCCTGGGCTACTGTCTGGGCGATTCCATTTCCCATTGTCCCCGCGCCATAGACTATGACCTTGTTTATATCCATGATGTTACTCTCCTTATGTACTGATTAGGTTAAAAAAGGGGCGCCGCTTACCGCGCCCCGTTCGTTTTACACCAATTCAATCGCTATTCCGACCCCATTTCCTCCACCTAAACACAACGCCGCTATACCCTTCTTTTTGCCCCGGTTCTTCAACGCGTAAAGCAGCGTCACCAGTATCCTCGAACCCGACGCTCCAATCGGATGCCCAAGCGCTACAGCACCGCCATTCACATTGATAATCGATTCATCGATCCCAAGTTCCTGGCGTACCGCGATCTGCTGTACGCTGAATGCCTCGTTAAATTCCCAGAGATCGATCTCTTCTTTACTGATTCCCTGCTCATATAATTTTTTCACCGTAGGAACAGGCGTCATCATTACCCATTCGGGATCTAATCCCCCGATACCGGTAGCGAGTATTTTCGCGATCGGCTTAAGTCCCTTTTCTTTTACTGCCTTTTCACTTGCAAGAACAACAGCCGCGGCACCATCGTTTGTACCCGGTGCGTTACCTGCCGTAACGGATCCATCCTTCTTGAAAACCGCTCTCAATTTTCCAAGCGCTTCAATGGTTGTATCCTTACGAGGACCTTCATCCACCTTGAACGCGATCGGGTCGCCCTTTCGCTGTGGAATCAGGACAGGAGTGATCTCATCTGCAAACGCTCCCGACTCGATCGCTGCGATCGCCTTCTGATGCGAGTTGTACGCGTACTCATCCTGCTGTTCGCGTGAAATGTTGTATTTTTCGGCGACAAGTTCACCTGTCATGCCCATATGCATATCCTTGTATGGATCCCACAATCCATCCGCGATCATCGAGTCGATCATCTTCGCGTGGCCAAGCTTGTACCCGATACGTCCTTTTTCAAGGTAGTATGGGGCAAGTGACATCGATTCCATACCACCGGAGACCACAACATCGGCATTACCGGATTTGATCGTCATGTAACCGAGATTTACGGACTGCAGCCCCGAGCCGCATACCATTCCGACAAGATACGCGCTTCTGTCGGTTGGAATGCCCATCCCGATCTGAACCTGCCTCGCTGGATTCTGCCCCAGACCGGTAGAACAGACATTTCCCATGATAACCTGTTCCACATCTTCCGGATTCATCCCTGAGTGCTCAAGCGCGGCTTTTCCTGCAATGGTTCCGAGACGTGGTGCGGGCGTGTCCTGCAAAGTGCCTAAAAATCTGCCTATTGCGGTCCTTTTCGCACCGACAATGTAAACATTATCTGACATGATGATCTCCTGCCTTCCACTTGTTTAACGTTAAACTTCCTGTTTTTCCTCTTGAGGGCCATCGATTATACCCCAACGTCGAATAGCGTTCAATCGTGAAATTTGTAACAAACAAAAAAAAAATGTCAGTTTAGCCATGTTTCATACGTATTAGTTTATAGAAGCCGGGCAGTGTGATATGTTTTTGATATAATCCACGCCTGAGTAAAAGTGATTTAATACAAGGAGAAGCCAGATGGGCGTCAACAAGGTAATCTTAATCGGTAATCTCGGAGGAAAACCCGAGGTGAGGTACACCCCCAGCGGTACCGCTGTCGCGAATTTTTCTGTTGCCACGACAGAGAGATGGGGACGCGACGAGCAGACCGGCCAGACCAAAGAACACACTGAATGGCACAGGTGTGTAGCGTGGCGAAAGCTCGCGGAGATTGTCGGCCAGTATCTTGACAAGGGATCGAAAGTATACATTGAAGGACGGATCCGGCAGGACGAGTACACAGACCAGCAGGGCGTAAAACGATGGTCATTCAAGATCAACGTCGATAATCTCGAAATGCTGTCTGCCAGGGGAGTACGTGAAGAGGTTCCAACAGAACCGAAGTACCAGAACTTTCCTGACACTTCCTCATCGGGAAACAACGGAGGAGGAGGTCAGTCACCTCCGGATACGGACATGGACGACGAATTCGACCTTGAAGAGGACGACGAATTCCTGATCGAATGACATCCTGAAAATCCGGCGATTAATTGTTCCCCGCTTAATTGTGCTCGTTAATCAGTGCCATAATTCGCGGGATAGATCCGACCTGTCGGGACTGGTTTCCAGGTGCGTAAATGTCCACGCCAGGTATAAAGCCGGCAAAATGAAAAATACCAGCCAGAACTGATCCCACTTCACGTTGACATTTCGACTGTAGAAGTACATTTTTAAATCAGGACTGAAAAAATGTTCTCGTGACCTGGTTTTTATGTGTCGGATCCTGTTCCCTGTCAACCGCGCACTCTACCTGGCACTGCTCATTTTCAAATTGGCGCATGACCGTATCGATAGCATCCATCGGAGCGGCATCGACAAGTTCCTGTGGAACCTTCAAAGCTGTCGCCTGGTTGATCTGGTAATTACGCCAGCCAAAATATCCTGACACGATTGCGAAAATGAGGATGAATATCCCCCATTCGAGATTTTTTCCCTGTCCAGCCCAGAACATCTTTTTCCCCCGATAAGATCCTGAATTTATTTTTACAGTGATCCCGGAAGCCCGAAATTCACCGTAACCGATTCGTTGAAGAAATCCCAACCCAGTGACACCTGGAATGAATCGAAAATGTACGTCAGGTGGCATTGCTGGCGCTCGAAATCATCTTCAGCGAAATTCCACGACCAGTCAATTCCACCGCCCCAACGATCCGAAAATCTTGTCTGCTGTTCAAGCCCTATTTCATCCAGTACTCTCGGTTCATCGTAGCGGAATCCCGGCTGGCCCCACCTGTACACTTTCCTGTATGAAAGAGTCGCGCCCCATTGTGGCGATTCGACATACCGGATCGAGAAGTCGCCTTCAAGTGTTGCGAAATTCGACGAGTCCGAATAATACCTGTCAACATAAGTGAGCTCGCCTCTCGCGGTAACATTTTCCGATAACCTGGTACGCCCGTCGAGAACCCCCGTGTATCCATATCGGTCACCCGCCATCCCGAGTGTCATGTCGCGCATGTATCCATAAAAAACGCTGGCTTTGAATCCGGCGCTCCCGTCCCCGACAGGAAATCTTGTCGTGCCAAGTGTGATTTCAGGCTCCGCTCTGGTCGGAACCGTGTCGCCTTCCTGGTCCTCTTCCCTGCGATATCCCGTCCTCGCCTCGAATGTAAGCCGGTCCGCTACACCATGAAAAATCAATTCGGGATAAGAGCGATCTGCAGGGAAAAAATCGAATCTTCCCTGGAGAAATGGGCCGCCCCCGTCGGGAAGTTTGAAGAAATCGTATTGCACGAACTGATCCCAGTGGAATCCGGCGTCACCTTCCCATCCGATTTTAGGCAGTGGATAAGTCAATCCCGGTTCCAATCGTGGTGTTAATCCTTTCCAAACCGGAAACCAGATCACATTCAGGCGATGGCCAAAAAGAATTAATGAAACGTCCGACGCCGAAAGGCCAAGCACGGTGCGTTCACCCGATACCGGATGATCGCCGATCGGAAGGTTTAATTCATGGGAACTGAAAGCTACATCCGGACGTTCAGGATCGCCAAGGGAAAGCACCGGATTCGTAAGTGTCGCTGAATCTGGGCCGAGAACGATCGTCTCAGCGGTAAAATTAATCTCGTAATCTTCCTCGGTATCAAGGCCCAGTTCACTCGCGTGAGCCAGATAATATCCCCTGACATCGTTACCGTGGCCCTGGTAATAATCAAGTCCCGACAATTCCCCGGGAAAATCGATAGTTATGAAGGCGCATGAAAATATCGCGCGTCCGTTAAGGCCGACAATTTCGACATCCGGTCCTGCTTCCATGCTGATAATTTCATCCCCGGCGAATTGCGCCTCGATTTTTTCAGACGTCAACAGTATTGGATCGAATGTCGCCGTGACGTTTCCTTCCCACACTGCGACCTCGTTAAATTCCCCTGTGCTGACCGTGTAGCGCTCAAATGAAAAATTATCTCCCTCGATAGTTAATTTCCCCCCTGTTCCCAGGTTGAAATCCGATGCCGCTGCATATGCCTTGGATGAACACATTAAAAATACTGAGAACAGGAGTGCAGTTGCCGCTGTTTTATTTATTTTTCGTATTACGATTTTTCTCACTATACTTAATCCCGGATGCGCAACGGATTATACCACCATGATATGATATCCTGTCACTCGTATAACGGGAGGACCGAGGAATGAATCCTTATATTTCCGCCGCGATCGGATTGATAATTGGTACGGTGATCGCGTGGCTGCTGGCTCAGAGCCGCTCCGCGTCGGTATCCGGTGCACTTAAGGCTAAAGACGACGAAGTAACAGACCTGCGCGAACGAATCTCGCAGATGAACGCTAAGATCGACCAGCTTAACAGCGATTTGAAACTGGAATCCACAAAGCGTTCGTCGGCTGAAACAGTGGCTAAACGCACCGAAGAGCTTGAAAAGGACGTATCTTCTCTCAGGGACGAAAATTCCACACAGAAAGCAAAACTCGCTGAACTGAGTAAAACCATAGCTAAGGACCAGGAAGCACACGCTGAACGGATGAAGCTTCTGGAGGACGCGAAAACCAATCTCACCGACGCTTTCAAGGCGCTAAGCGCGGACGCTTTGAATTCAAACAAGAAAGAATTAATTGAATCGGCAAAGACTGTCCTCGAGGGTTATCAAAAACTCTCATCCGGCAGCCTCGACAAACACAAGGAAGAAATAGATGGACTGATTAAGCCCCTGAAAGAACAACTGAATAAATATGAAAACCAGATAACCGAGATGGCGAAGGAACGCAGCGGTCAATATACAAGCCTTCAGGACATGGTCAAGCAGTTGATGAGTTCCGAGCGTAATTTGAAGGATGAGACCTCCAAACTGGTGAACGCACTGCGTGCCCCGCAGGCAAGAGGACACTGGGGCGAAATTACGCTCAGGCGTGTTGTCGAGCACGCCGGAATGAGCGAGCACTGCGATTTTGTCGAGCAGGAATCCAGGGACTCTGAATCCGGTCGGCTGCGTCCCGATATGATCATCAACCTGCCGGACAACAGAAAAATTATTGTCGACGCAAAGGCTCCCATAAAAGCCTTCCTCGAGGCTCTGGAACAGACTACAGAGGCGGACAGGGATCGAAAACTTGCGGATCATGCCCGGCATGTACGAGACAGAGTGAAGGAGTTGTCAAAGAAAGCGTACTGGGACCAGTTCGACGAAGCCCCGGATTTTGTAGTGATGTTCCTTCCCGGCGAGCAGTTCCTTGGCGCGGCGGTATTAAAGGACCCGGATATATTTGACGACGCATTCAGCCAGAAAGTTATTATCGCAACACCTGCGACACTGATAGCGATATTAAAATCCGCCGCTTACGGCTGGCGACAGGAAAAACTCGCGGAGAATGCGATCCAGATAAGCGAAGAAGGGAAACGCCTCTACGAGAGGATATCGACCTTTGTCACTCATCTTGCCGATGTAGGGAAAAAACTCGATGGGAGTGTCGCGTCGTATAATCGCGCTATAGGCTCTCTCGAGACCCGCGTGATAGTCAGCGCGAGAAAAATGAAAGAGCTCGGGGCAACTTCCGGAGATGACATTCAGTCGATTGAACCGATTGACCAGACCTCAAGAACGATCATCCCGCTTGGTTA
>DASWIV010000199.1:0-3120 GCA_036397475.1 bacterium | reverse complement strand
GGCATTCGTTGGCGCGTTCAGCCGTACGGTTAATATTCTCAGCAATGTCGGACTCGGCGATTACCCGGCCACAAACACTGCATCGACAATTCTCGTAATTATTCTCGAGATTGGCTCGGTTGGAATAGTGGCCATGGCGATCGCGACATTGTCGGAAGTCCTGATTAGAGGCGCAATAAAACAATATCTCGGACGGTACAGAATGGATGAGAGGATCAATAAACTGACAGAGCATTTCATTGTGGTCGGATATTCACTCACCGGTGAAACGCTGGTTCAGGACCTGCAGGCAGAACAGGTTCCGTTTGTAGTAGTGGAACAGGACCCCGAAAAAATCTCCCTGCTTGAGGCAATGGGTATATTATTTGTTGAAGGAGATGGCACCGATGAGAAGGTGCTGGAAACAGCCGGAATTGCACGTGCACGTGGCTTGTTTGCAACACTTTCATCGGACAGTGATAATTTGATGGTGGTACTATCGGCCAGCGGGATGAACAGGGAATTGCAGATAGTCAGCAAGGTGACGCGCGAGGATTTTGTGGCAAGGTTCCAGCGGGCGGGAGCGGATGTGGCTATAAGCCCCCAGGAATGGGCGTCGAAGCGTATGATCAATTCTATCTTGAGGCCGCACCTGTTGAGCCTGCTTCACGTATTGCTCGATCCTACCCACGACCAGGTATTTTTCGACGAATCCAGGGTGCCCTTCAAATCCCCGCTTGTAGGCAAATCGCTGGCTGAATCGGGTATCAGGGAAAATAGCGGCATTGCTATAATCGGAATAGCGCGCATGGATGGTGAAATGGTGACATCGCCATCCGGAGAAACGGAATTGATGAAGGGTGATGTGTTGATTGGCTACGGGGTCAAGCAAAATTTTAACAAGCTGCACCAGTTCCTCAAAACCGGGTCCCATCAATCATGATCGGATTTAATTAATCTTCCCAGAAAATTGGCCAGACAATGTTCGACCGAACCGGCTCCCTGGTATCTATTCTGGTCGCCGGAGTAAAAGTAACCTGCTTAGGATCCACTAATTTATTTACCACGAACTGGTCTACATACGGAAATCCCGAACCATCGACTATTCTCGGAACTCCCACGACCCGTCCCCTCGCGTCTATTTGGATACTCACGGACATTGACCCGATATTTCTTTCCCGGAATTCTTCCGGCAGTTCCCTCTTGCTGAAAAACTGGGGATTCATCACGGGGACGTTTATTTCAGACACGTCTACATAGCGGCCAAGGTCTTCATACGTAGGCGATTTGAAGTAAACCTGATCCGACGGATGAGAACGCGGCGAACCATCATCATTTACACGCGGCGAAAATGAAAGCGCTGGGCCCAGATCGAGATAAAATTCATCAATCCAGACCGGGTCTGAAGAACCTGAAGGTCCGGAGCCCTGATCGCTCGTGGACGGATTTTCAACCGCAGGAATGTTGACCGCATTGTCGCCTTCATAAGTGGATTCGTCCCCGACTATTCGTGTTATCTGCCCGAATCCCCCACCCGGTGTAGTGTTGGAGGCTATATCGATCCCATTTTTATCAGCCGACGCGATCGATCCGGAATACGTCTGCAGCACAAACCAAAGCAGGGTGAACACGACGCCGTTGATAACGACTGCCCACAGCCATGCGGTCCCGGATTTTGAAGACGAATCCTTCATGATAGAACTATCTAAGTCGTCACCTCACTTCTCTTTTCCGACGCTGCTTTTTTCATCAGGTTCAATAACTGCTTGAATTCTCCCGTCTTTGCGCCGTATGTCAATTCGTACGCCGCCATCTCCCAGTCGCAGAGTACCGCACCCGACGACTTCAACTTGTCAACCCCGATTCTATGCGAATTTTCAGACCGCGCCCTGACAGCATCCTCAACAACATGGACTTCAAATTCGTGAACGAGAAGGTCGTGTGCTGTCTGGTTAATGCAAATGTGTGTCTCCATGCCGCACAGAATCACCTGATCCCTGTTTGTGCTTTTAAGCGTCGATATGAAATCCGCATGTCCACAGCACGAAAAAACATTTTTCTCAAGAAGCTGGAAATTCGGCACGTACCGTTCAAGGTGCTCTATTAATTCAGGATCACTATTCCCAAGTCCTTCAGGATTATGTTCCGTGATAATTGTCGGCAACTGATGAATACCCGCAAGTTCGATCAGGTATTTCACATTCTGTAAGAGTATCTCTTTCTGCCAGATATGTGGGATCAGAATAGACTGGATATCAACAATGGCCAGGACAGCCCTGCTTGAGTCCAGAAGCTTCCCGTGCCTTGGAAGGCGTCCCTTGTTCATTTTATTTATTGCGCTTTCAGCCATATCAGAACCACACTGGTTCAAAAGTATATCACTACCTGTCATTCGTTTGAAAGCCGGGATTCCGCATAATTCCCAATTGCTACCAGCAATTTATCCACCGACTCGTACTCTCTGCATGATCCTTTATGGCAATCCTGGATAATTTCGCTTTGAATCACCACTGTCCCGGCAGGCAGTTTCTCCCATTCGATTCTTTCGGGCGAGTGAATCTCATGGAAATATCCCGACCGCAGCAAATTCATGTAATTGTAAAAATCGCAGCTACCCGGCTGATGGTAATCATCAGGCATATACGTCTTTCCTTCCAGAATATCCACTCGCAGTAGCGCAAGTTCGGCAAGCGACACGCTCGACGGTGTCGGCTGATCGTAGTCCTGCGCGGGGATAGCCATAAAATCGTCGTTTCTCGCTTCAAACCAGCGCCCATCAATTTTGAATTTTTGAATTCCCGTTTTCAGCTTCCCGATTATCTCCCCATATTCACCAGTCTCTTCATGCAGGTATGTCGCGAAAAGAAGCAGGGCGGCATAGTCTTCCAGAAATTCTTCTTTCTGGACATTCCCATCAAGTGAACTGTGATACAGAATCCCATCAACAAAATGATTTTCCAATAATGCATCAAAAAGTTTTTTTGCCTTTCCCATCGCTGCATCGTTGCAGCCCGACCTGTACGCCATCACCAGACCGCATCCGGCAAGCGCATTCCACGAGGTCACTATTTTCTTGTCTGTAAACGGCTGCGGACGCGTTTTCCTTTCCGTCAGAATCTTCTCTTCTATCTCAGGTAAAAA
>DASWIV010000198.1:0-5439 GCA_036397475.1 bacterium | reverse complement strand
ATTCCTTCACGTTGCATGTATGGTGCCGTGACCCAATTAACGATGAAATGACCGCAACAGTCCTGAACCTGACTCTCGGTTGAGCCAATACAAATAATCAGTTAAGTTGAATTCAGTAAGCCGGAGCCTGTCTCCGGCTTTTTTTTTATCAGAAGGGGATTTCGTCAGATGGAATCTGGACATAGTCGCCCTGGATCACAGATTCCTGGTTTTCGTCGATTTCTTCCAATTCAGAGTTCGCCGGCTCTTCTTCATCTTGAGGAATCTTGCCGGGATTCCAGTCGGCGAATTCGACAGGGTGATTTTCCGTCCAGTGCATCTGGATGATTTCGTCCAGGGGACGTCCAACCATGTGGTTGTAGACCGGGAATCCCATGACGTGAAGAATGGTTGAAGCTATATCGTAGGGAACCGGCATCCGTGGCTGCGATCCTGGCCGGAACATTGGTCCGGAAGCGAGGAAGACCCCGGGAGCGCTGGTAAGGCTTGTTTCAGGGCTGCCATGCCGGTACAGGTCTCGCAATTCTCCCTGCCATCCGGCGATCGTGACGAGGGATGTGTCCAGGAGGTCGGTGGTTCCAACTATTGTTACTTCCATCCGGTCCTCAAGATTAGTCACACTGAACAGCTGCCGTCCTCGAGTTTCTGAAATTTCTGCGGAATTTTCAGGAAACCATTCCGCTTCCCTGAAGATTTGAGCAAGGCCATTAAGGGCTTCCCGCTGGTTCTCAGCGCCATCGACACGGAAGGTCATGGCGGCATTGTTGAAATCGGTGAGAACACCGGTCTGGTAATTCGATACGTCGAGAAGTCGCTCGGGAGAAACCGGGTATTTCAGAGCCTGGACCCGTAACCCGGTCTTGACACCGTGGTTAGAGACAATCATCACCACGGTATTGTGATTTTTGAAAGCATAGAGACGTGAGAGGAAGTTGTCGATATTCCGGTACACGTCAGGTATCGCGTTTGCAAGTCCGACAGCATCGCTCGCGGAGACATCCAGGGGCAAATTTCCATACTCGCTCGGACGGTAGTAAATCCTGTATTCCTTCATAATCCGGCTGAATGCGGGGAATCTCAGGAAGACCATGTCGAGCCTGTTGGTGCGCATGGAAGCGAGGGCGATGTCGCTTTGAATCATGAACTGAATATCTTTTCGTTCCATATATTTCACCCGGGGGGAAATGTCCAGGAGATATTCAGCCATTGCCCGACGTGCGATCTCAACCAGCGTGTCGAAGCTTACTCCGAGCCTTGCCAGCAGGAACGCGGTATTGGCGGCTTCGAATAAACTGGGTAGAGATTGCCGTCCGCCAAGAGAATCCACCATGGTGATGGTCGCACTGACAGGATGGTTGTATGATCCTTTCCGTCCGGGAGCAGGCACGTCCATGGCCAGGGAACCTGATCCCGGGTGAGGAGGCGACATCTGGAATGCCCCGACCTTGAAGTCCGAGCCAGCCAGAAATTCCCATACCGGTTCCGCGTTAAGATTGTCTGCAGTGCTGTTCCTGTCGAGGATGTTGTGGGTGGATTCAGTTGTTCCGGTGAACATGTCCGCCCAGATCCGGTCTGGGAATATTCCATCCACCGGGGTGATCGAGCCTGCCACGCCGAATTCCCTGAAATAAGAGAGGTTGTCCAGGGATTCTCCGTCTGGCGAATTGATAAGCTCGTTATAAGCTATCTGGTCGAGGCCGTCGACAGCGACAACTATAAGTTTCGCCGGGTAATGCGGACCGAATCCGCGGTTGTAAATCGGGATGGTCAGCGCGATCAGGACAAGGAGCAGGAGCATGGGTCCTGTGGAGGTGCCGATAATTCTTTCTGAGGTCCGGTGGGGGATCAAGTCTGCATGGGGATTCATTTTAGCTGCCATGACTGCGAATACAAGGGAAATTATCGGTGACAGCCAGACCCCGATGGTAGTCATGGGCCACGCGATCAGGGAAAGGAGCGGCCACAGGGTGAGGAACAGGAATCCCGACCGCACCAGTGCAAGGGGATGAAAATTTTTCTTAAGGGCAGGGATCAGGTGGATCAGGATCGCGGCCAATATGGAGAAAATAATTCCAAGTGTAATGCCCAGAACTGCTCCCCCGAAAAGAACAATTTTTGCAGCCAGCGAGAAAGAGTCGATGAAATCGAGGGTGCCGAGGAACCCGAGGACAAAGATGACCAGGAAGAGGCTGATTCCACCGAGTATGCTTCCGGCTACAAGCCTCACAATGTGGAATGTGCCATGCGAGGGATGGAGTAAGCTGCCGTCTGCAGAACGGCGAAGTCCCCTGTGAGTTTCCTTTATTTCCTTACCGTTATCCATTAAAACCGAACCGGGGTATTCTATTGTCTTGGAGCATAAGTATCAACTGGACTATACTAAGACCACCTAAATATCTTCCGGTTCACGGGGGGATGTGTAAGCTGATATTTATCGGATATTTATGAAAAAATCGGCCTCAGAGCTCAATCCGGGCTCCGGCTTTGTACCGGGGATAGTTATCGCGGGAATATTTCTTGCGATCTACCTGTGCTGTCCGGGTGTGCACAACACATTCGACGCGAGAGGCTGGGCAGGATACCTGGATATGTATTCGCGCTCGGATGGGAACATTTTTTATGCCACAGAAGGACCCCCAGGTGCCGGCTCCGGTGGCGTGGAAGACCCTGGATCCCTACAGCAGGATCCCGGATGGTGGATACTGTGGAACCCTCATCATTTATTATTTCTTCCCGTATCCGCCACTCTTTACAGAATATTTCATTCATTTTTCCCCGAGTTGTCCGGTATCAGATTTCTTCAGATCTGGAACTCTATTATGAGCGCCCTGACGGTGTTTATAATTTATTGCGTTTCTGCGCGAATAAAAGGCAGGAACCCGATGACAGTACCCTGGTGTATTTTTCTCGGGACAAGTGTCACATTTTTTCATTACGCGACCGACGGCACCCAGTATCCGACAGCGGTATTCATCGTGGCATTATCTGTGCTGGAGTTATTCAAATTCATACTTGGAGCGGACAGGATGAACCTGTATGTATCGGCATTCTGGATAGGCCTTGGCGCATTATTTCATCAGCTGGTATTCCTGTTGATTCCGTAATATCTGGTTGCGGTCTGGCTCTACGAGAAATATTCCTTTCACCGTTATCGCGATGTTTCTCCCGGTGTTCTGGTTGACGACTCTATTCAATTTCAGGCATCTCGACAAGGTACAGAAATGGTCGGTTATCTTTTCACTGTTATGGATTTTTCAGCTTCTGATTTTCCTCAGCCTGTGGGTGCCGTGGAACGAGTTTTACCATTTATTCCTGTTGTTCCCGGTCACAATACTGGCTGTTACTGGTGGGACAGGGAAGGCACAGGCAGGAAGGGTCAATGCGATTGAAACCGCGATCGTCTGGATCTGGCTTGCAATCAGCATTTTCATCAATTATCCGTTTACGGTGTCGGGAATCTGGATTCTGAATTGAAGCCGGCGTATTAATTGATTGCCGATTTAATCAGGTTAAGGTAGAGTTATCCGTCACGTTTTATAAGAGATGCCGCAAACATCAATTGAAAAAATTATCGCTGCGCATGCGGACACGGAAAAATTCAAGCCTGGAGATATAGTCCAGTGCATACCCGACCTTGTGCTGGGGCATGATCTGACGGCTCCTCACGCGATTTCGGTGTTCGACCACTTCGGCATTAAAAATATCCGCAGCCCGGAAAAACTGGTGCTGGTACACGATCATTTCCAGCCAGCCAAGGATATTCCGTCGGCAGAGTTATCCAAATCGATGAGGGAATTTGCCATAAAGCATGGAATTCAAAAACATTACGATGTCGGGCGCGGGGGAATCTGCCACATTATAATGCTGAAGCGTGGGCTGATCGTGCCTGGAATGCTCATAGCGGGTGCCGACAGTCATACACTGACAGCCGGGGCGGTCTCCGCAATTGGCGTCGCGCTTGGAGCAACCGATCTGGCGTCGGTCTGGGCCCTGGATGAATTCTGGATCGATGTGCCAAAGACAATAAAAATCACACTGGTTGGAAGTCCTGCCAACTGGGTATGCGGGAAAGATATAATTATCACCGTACTCAAAAGGATAGGACCGGAAGGCGCTGTGGGATGCGCGATAGAATACGACGGCAGCGCGTTCGACACTCTCCCGATGGTGGACAGGATAACCATCGCGAATATGTCGGCTGAGACCGGAGCGACAACCTGTACAATTACCGCTTCTGAAACGGCGGATGAATTCCTCAGGAGTGTCACCGGAAAAAAGGGAATTAATTTTGCGCCCGATCCTGACGCCGAATACGCCGATACGATCGCGATAGACGTTTCGAAATTATCGCCAGTGGTCGCGGCACCGCCGTCACCGTCGAACGCGGTCCCGGTTGATATCCTGTCGGAAGTAAAGGTCGACCAGGTTTTCCTGGGGAGTTGCACGAATGGGACGATCGACGATTTTCGCAGGTTTGTCGAGGTACTTGGAGAAAACAAATTCAATTCATCTACCAGAGTAATCGCGATACCGGGATCAAACGAGGATTACGTTCTTGCAGAAAAAGAAGGATTACTGAAGAGAATAGCGGAGGCCGGCGGAGCGGTGAGCACGTCGTGCTGCGGCCCATGCGTAGGCGGACACTATGGCGTTCTTGCGAAGGACGAGGTCTGCCTGAGTACGGCGAACAGAAATTTCCCGGGACGAATGGGGCACACGGAAAGCGAGGTATTTCTCGGGTCGCCTGCGATAGCGGCTGCCACGGCAGTAAGGGGATATATTACCCACCCGGGAGAAGTCGCCGGTTAGATGAGCAATCCAGATTCCAGCGAATATCAACCGACCGCATACCATATCCGCATAATCAGCTGGATTGTTATAGCCGCCATTCTCGGGCTGACAGCCTGGGTATGGGTAGCGTCGCTGATGATGAGGAATTCAAGCCGGTTTGTCAGCCCGGACGGAGACGCTGTTATATCGCTATTACTTGGCTACCATATAGTTTTACTGATAGTTACCCTGACAGGATACTGGATGCAGGTTACGTGGAGGTCTGCAGGCACTACATCGCTGCTTCCGGTGTCGATGTTGCTTGGCGTGGTGCTGCTCGCGACAATCGCGGTACAGATACATCTCCTGGTTTTCTGAGCAATAATGTTTTTTGATGATACAATTCAAGCCCATAACAAATTTGGAGGAATAGAAACGTGTTTTGTCCAAACTGCGGTACTGAAAATCCTGACGGATCAAAATTCTGCACAAGCTGCGGAAAAAATATGCTTGAGAAAGCAGAGTCTGGTCCGCCGCCAGAATTAAAATACGAAATAAAGGGGTCGGTGCTCCAGACTGTAGAGATCAACATTCCAGCGGGCGAGAGAGTGTTCTCGGAGACCGGCGGAATGCTTTGGATGGATGAGACTATTGAACTGGAAACGTCGA